>JBGPNP010000171.1:0-6134 GCA_041487575.1 Gaiellaceae bacterium
ATGCGGCCGAGGCGCGTCGCCGCCTCCTCCTCTCGGCCGGGCTCGGCGACGACGACGATCGGGCGCCCAGAGTCGAGGAGCGTGCCGGCCCAGGTGGCGTAGCTCCCGCCGAGGCCGATGTTGACGCTGCCGTTGAGGTGCGCACCCTCGAAGTCCGCGGGGTCGCGGGTGTCGAGCACCTGTGCGCCTGCGTTTGCATGCCGGAGCGCCTCCTCGAGCGAGAGCGGCTTGAGCTCGCGCTCGAGGGTCTGGTCGAGCGTCTGCCGCTCCTTCGTGTTGAGGATCGCGTCGTACGTGAAGTACGCGGGGGAGTCGGGCTGGTCGGCGGTGACGACGGCGATGAACTCCTCCTTCGTCATCGGCTGGAGCGCGTAGTTGTACCGGCGCTGGACACCGATGGTCGACACGGTCTCCGTGCTCAGGTTCTTGCCGCAGAGCGAGCCCGCGCCGTGAGCGGGGTAGAGGAGGGTCTCGTCCGGCAGCGGTAGGAGCTTCTCGTGGAGCGAGTCGTAGAGCAGGGCCCCGAGCTCCTCGGGGGTCCAGCCGAGCGCGGCCCGGAGGTCGGGCCGGCCGACGTCGCCGATGAAGAGCGTGTCGCCGGTGAGGACGGCGTACGGCTGCTCGGGGTCGTGCTCCCGGTCGTAGACGACGATGGAGATCGACTCCGGCGAGTGGCCCGGCGTCTCGAGCACCTCGAGCCGAACGTTCGGGCCGAGCTCGACCGCCTCGCCGTTCTTCATCGGCGTGAACGCGTACTCGGCGTCGCCGCGCGCGCCCACGTAGATGCGCGCCCCCTCGCGGTCGCGGAGCTCGAGATGGCCGGCGACGAAGTCAGCGTGGAAGTGGGTGAGGAAGACGTGGCGGATCCTGACGCCGAGCCGTGTCGCGTCCTGGACGTACTCGTCGACATCGCGCTGTGGATCGACGACCGCGGCCTCGCCGCTCGCCTCGTCCGCGATCAGGTAGGAAGCGTGCGCGAGGCATCCGAGGTAGTACTGCTTGAGCGTCATGCGGAGCCCTTTCGCTAGTCGCGCCCGTCGAGAGGAATTGTACGTAGCGTTTCCTCCGTGAGGCTCGCGGCGAGATTGGCACAGGTTCGGCACACACTCGGCGCGATCTGGCACCCACGTGTGCGCCTTTCTCCGCTATCCCTCGATTCTCCGGGTGGGTCAGTGGGTCCCCTCCCTGGGTGGGGGTTACCCGCGTGAGGCTCGCCGTCATCGGAGGAGGGATGGCCGGGCTCGCCGCGGCGTATGAGGCCGAGCGGCTCGGCGGGAGCGACGTCGAGGTGATTCTCTACGAGGCCTCGGAGAGGCTCGGCGGGAAGGTGCACACGGTGCACGACGGCGGCTTCGTCGTCGAGGCCGGCGCCGACGCGGTCGTCCGCTACAAGCCGTGGGCGCTCGAGCTCGCACGCGAAGTCGGGCTCGGGGAGGAGAGCGTCGGCACGCTTCCAGCTGAGCCGGCGGCGCTGATCGTCGCTCGCGGCCGCGCCCTGCCGCTCCCGGCCGGGCTAAACCTCGTCGCGCCGGCGTGGCTCGGTCCGCTGGCGCGAACGCCGCTCCTCTCAGCGCGCGGGAAGCTCCGGGCGCTCGGCGACCTCGTCCTCCCACGCGGGTCCGGCGGGGACGAGCCGCTCGGGCGCTTCGTCTCGCGCCGTCTCGGCCGGGAGCTCTGGGAGAACCTCGCCGCGCCGCTCGTCGGCGGGATCTACGGCGGCGACCCGGCCGAGCTCTCGACAGAGGCTGCCTTTCCGCAGCTCCTCGACCTCGAGCGACGGCACCGCAGCCTCGTCCTCGGCTCGCGGCGCCTCCTCGCGGAGCGGGCCGCGAGCCCGGACGGCGGCGGGCTCTTCGCCTCGTTCGAGGGTGGGCTGGGGAGGCTGCCCGAGGCGATCGCGGGCGCGCTCACCCGCACGGAGATCAGACTCGGGAGCCAGGTGACAAGCCTCGAGGAGCTGAGCGCCGACACGGTCGTGCTCGCCGTGCCCGCATGGGTCGCGGCCGGCCTCGTCGCGTCAGTCGCCGGGTCGCTCCATGCGATCCCGTACGCGGACGCGGTCAACGCCACGCTCGCGTTCCCAGCGGCGGGCTTTCCGGAGACGACGGGCCACGGCGCCCTTTTCGCCGCCGGCGAGCGGAGCGCCGTACGCGGTTTCACCTGGATCGACCGGAAGTGGGGAGGGCGGGCGCCGGAGGGTTTCCGGCTCGTCCGGGCGTTCATGGCCTCGAACGACTCCGACGAGGAGCTCGTCGCCTCCGCGCTCGACGGGCTCCGCCGCCTGCTCGGCTCGGCGCCCGAGCCCGCCCGGACGTGGGTCTTCCGGTGGCCGCGGGCGATGCCGCAGTACACCGTCGGCCACCTCGAGCGTGTGCGCGCGGCCGAGGCGGCGCTCCCGTCGGGCGTCTTCCTGGCGGGCGCGGCGTACGGGGGCGTCGGGGTGCCGGACGTGGTTCGAAGCGGCCGCGAGGCGGCGGCCAAGGTACTCGCCTACGGCTCCAGGATCGTCTCGTAGTGGAGTGACGTCGCGTCGAAGCGTGAGAGGAGCTCCCGTGCCTCCCGCGGGACGACGGCAGTCTCGTGGTCCTCCCCTGCGAACGCGCCCACGGCGTCCATCGAGTCCCAGAGCGTGATCGTGGCGAACTCGACCTCCTCGCCCGCGTCGCGGCGCAGGAGGTAGGCGCCGCGGTAGCCGCTGACGCGGTGGATGCCGGGGAGGATCCGCGTGCGCAGGAGCTCCTCGTACGCGTCGGCGTTCTCGGGGCTCGTCCAGCCTCGCCAGAGGCGGCTGATCACTCGTCGTCCACCGAGTCGCGCGTGAGGAAGAGCCAGAAGGCGAGCCCCGCGTAGGGTCCGTAGCGGCGGAACCGCCGCTCGATCGTCTTGTCGGAGACCGGCTTGCCGCCGTTCAGGCGCGCGTACTTCGGACGCGTCCACGAGTCCAGGATGAGCCGCGAGTAGCGGCCCAGCATCATCATGATGTGCGCCGCCGCGTACGGTCCTACGCCCGGGAGGCCGAGGAGGCGCTTCTCGAGCTCGCTCTCAGGAAGCTGGGGGGTTGCGAGCGCCTCGAGACCGAGTCGGCCCTCCGCCACCGAGCCCGCCAGCTCGCGCAGGTAGCGGCTGCGGTAGCCGGCGCGGACGGCGTCCCGGTAGAAGGCCTCGTCCGCAGCCGCCATGGCTTCAGGAGTTGGGAAAGCGTGCCGATCCGAGCCGGCTGCGGGTTCGCCGAGTTTGGAGACGAGCGCCCCGACCATGCGCTCGGTCGCCGACCAGGCGCAGTTCGTGGTGCAGATCGTCTTGACGACGTCCTCGAACACGGTGGCGCTGCGGATCATGCGGCCCGCGCCGCCGGTGGCCCACGCCAGCTCGGGATCGGCGGCGGCGAGCGCATAGAACTCGGAGAGGTCGGCGTCGAGCCGCAGAACGTGACGGACCGCAGCGAGGATCTGCCCGGCGACCGCAGCGCTCGGTGCCGGGCCGAGTGCCGTGACCTGAGCGATCCCTCTGCCGGCCTCGGCGATGCGCACAGTTCGGGGGCTGCCTCCTTCGAGCGGCAGCGTTACCTCGAGCGCCCTGCCCAAGACGTCGATCGCCATCGGGGGAAGCTCGACGAGGCCGTGCGAGTTGACCGTGCGCCAGAGGTCAACCGGCTCGCCGCCGGCGCCTACAAGCGCGACGTAGGTCGCCCAGTCATTCACCGATGCGTGCGCGCTCCCAGTTGCGCAGGACGTACGGGTCGCCGCGCGGCGCCCCCACGACGAGCACGGTCGTCCCAGGCTCCCGGGCGACCGCGCCGCGGACGACCAGCGGGTCGGTGACGGCGACCAGCGTCCCGGCGGGGGCGTCGATCTCCTCGCCCGCGATCGTGAAGGTCGCACGGCCGCTCGAGACGACGTAGAGCTCCTCGTGCCCGGCGCTCCCCTCGGAGTGCTCCTCGATCACGAGCTCGCCCGCGGCGCGGGCAATGTAGGCGTTGACGCCGAAGGCAGAGACGCCGAGGTGGTGCCGCACCGGCTTCCACTCGGCCTCGACGAGGTCGGTCGGGAGACTCGGGATCTCGGCAAGCGCGGCTGCGTGCGGACCGCTCACTCGTACTTCCTCTCCCAGGGGGAGACGTCAAACGCCGTGCCGGAGGTCGCGCCGAACGCGATCACCGTCGTCCCGGGCTCGTGCGCGACGGCGCTGCGCGTCGCCCGCGGATCGGAGACGAATACGAGCGTGCCGGCCGGCGCATCCGCGTCCTCGCCCTCGACGGTGAAGGTCGCGCTCCCACTCAGAACGAGGTAGAGCTCCGCGTGGCCGGTGCCGCTGTCGTCCGCTTCCGTGTGCTCTTCGACGACCGGATCACCGCCCGCCCGGGCGACGTAGGCATTTGTACCGAACGCCCGGATCCCGAAGTGGCGCCGGACGGGCTTCCACTCCGGCTCGCCGGGTGCGCTCTCGCGAATCGCAGGGATCTCGGAGATGTGCGCGACCCTGAATCCTCTGCTCGACACGCGAACCCCTCGTCGTTGACGCGTGTAACCTATCAAATGAGATAGATGGTTATAAAGCGCCAGGATGCGCCGGGAGAGCTCGAGCTCGTCCGCGCGTTCGTGAACACCCTCGACGTGGAAGGCGGCGCCGACGAGTTCCTGACGCCTGTTTCCCTCGCAGAGTGGCTGAGCGCGCGTGGCCTGCTCGAGCCGGGAGCCCGGGCGGGGAAAGAGGAGCTCGAGCAGGTCGTCGCCGTGCGGAGGGCACTCCGTGCGCTGCTCCTCGCGAACAACGGCGGCGTGCCGGACCCCGGCGCTGCGGCGACGCTCGACGAGGCGGCCCGCCGCGCCGGTGTCGCGCTCCGGTTCCTCCCGGACGGGAACGCGCGCCAGGAGCCGGCGGCCGGCGGTTTGGACGGTGCGATCGGCCGCTTGCTCGCGATCGTCGCGACCGCCCAGGCGGACGCAACCTGGGTCCGGCTGAAGGCGTGCCGGAACGGCGCGTGCCTGTGGGCCTTCTACGACCGCGCGCGCAACCGCTCGCGGACGTGGTGCTCCATGGCGGTCTGCGGGAACCGCGCGAAAGCGCGCGCCTACCGTGGCCGGCGGAGCGCCGCCGGCCGCTAGGAGCGATCTCCCGGCCCGCTTCGGGTACGTCCCCGCGAGGTATGTACCCGAGTCAGACCCTTGGACATGCCCGAGCGGCGGATGCAGCTCCGCAAGCGCGATCGCAGGCGCTCCCAGGGTGTCACGACTTCCTCGCGAAAGCGTCACGAGAGTGTGCCGCCCTCGGTGGTCGTGACCTGGGGCGGCGCGGGGCGGCCTAGACCGAAGTTCCCGGTACTACTGAAGCGAGGGTGCCCGCCCTAGTTGGGCTTGCGGCCATTGGTGGGTGGATGGGTGGTGACTACGCGATGACGGCTGCGTGCTCGGCGAGCTCGAGCGCTCTGGCCTGGAGGGCGGTCGGCTCGGCGAGCTTCTCGAAGGTGGCCGTCGTTCGGGGCAGGCGGATCGTGTTCCGCGTGAGCGTGGCGAGTTCGGCGAGCAAGGTCTTGTAGCTGTGCACGTGCTCACCTTCCTCGGTGCGTTTGCTCTGGGCCTTGCGCAGAGCTGAGGGCGAGCGTGTCGGCTTGGCCACCGGATCGGCTTGCCTTTGGGGCTGCTCGTCGTTGAAGAGCAGCGGCGTCCAGGCCTCGCGCAGGTGCCAGGTCAGGTAGTAGGCGAGCATGCAGAGAAAGACGTGCGCGCGGACGCGGTCCTCGAGGCGATGGTGGACGGGGCGGATCTCGAGCTCGGGGCCCTTGAGCGTGCGAAAGGCGCGCTCGACCTGGGCTAGCTGCTTGTAGGAACGCACGACATCGGCGGCGGAGAGTTGCTGCTCGCTGAGGCTCGTGCGCAGGATGTAGATGCCATCGAGGGCCGCCTCGGCCGCGATCTGCTCGGGCTTGCGGGCGAAGGCGAAGTGCTCGTCTTGGATCTCGAGGGCGAAGTGCTTCTTGACCTTGAAGCGGTTGGCCACCGCGCCGACCGCGAGGCCGATCGCCGCTTCCCCGACAAGGCTGCCGCGCGCCACGCGCTCTGCGATCTCTGCCAGGCCGCGTTCGGTCGCGGCTAGCAGCTCTTCGCGCTTGCGGGCGCGCTCAGCGCCGACAAGCG
>JBGPNP010000172.1:0-6108 GCA_041487575.1 Gaiellaceae bacterium
CCGGATGGCCGCCGAGGCGGAGCGCGCCCTCGCAGGTCTCGCCCCGCGCGGCTAGCCGATGCGGGCCGCCCGCCTGCACGCGATCCGCGACCTCCGGGTCGAGGACCTGCCCGTCCCGGAGCCCGGCCCCGGCGAGCTCCTTGTCCGTGTGGAGGGCTGCGGCGTCTGCCCGACCGACGTCCGCAAGTGGGCGATCGGCGTCAACGACGGCGAGTACCCCTTCAACCCGGGCCACGAGTGGGTCGGCCGCATCGAGGCGACGGGGCCGGACACGACCGGATGGGACATCGGCCGGAGGGTCTACGGCGACACGTACGCCGGGTACGCCGAGTACGCCCTCCTGTCCACTTCCCCCGGACGATGGTCGCACGGGCCGCTGGCCCTTCCGGACGACCTCTCGCTCGAGCGCGCCGTCTTCGTCGAGCCGTTCGCCGACTGCCTGCACGCCGTCCGCGACCAGGCGCGAGTCGCCGCCGGAGACCGTGTCGTCGTCGGAGGCGGGCAGATGGGTCAGCAGCTCGTACTCGCTGCGAAGGCGGCCGGCGCGCGGGTCGTCCTCGTCGAGCCGATCGAGGAGCGCCGAGCGCTCGCGCTCGACCTGGGCGCGGACTGGGCGGCGGCCGAGCTGGCCGGGGCTGACGCGGGCGCGCAGGCCGTCATCCTCTCGATCGGTGCGGCTGCCCTCGTGCAGCCTGCCCTGGAGCTCGCCGCGCCGGGCGGCCGCGTCGTCCTCTTCGCCGGCTTCGGCGACGCGCCGCTCGCCGAGGTCGACCTGAACCGGATCCACTACGAGGAGCTCGCCCTCGTCGGCAGCGAGTGGATCGGCACGCCGCCGAACACCCGGCGGGAACGCTACGACGAGGCCGTCGCGCTACTCGCATCCGGCGAGGCCCCGCTCGAGCGCCTCGTCACCGGCCGCTGCTCGCTCGACGAGCTCGAGCAGGTCTTCGAGGATGTCCGGGCGCTACGGCGGCTGAAGACGATCCTGGTGCCCTAGCGGGGCCGCCCACGAGAAGCATGCGGGTCTCGGCGGCGTGCCAGTCGAGGCCCATCGCCTCGAAGCGGGCGAGCGCCTGCTCGACGAGTTTATCGTCCTCGCGCACGATCCCGAGCGCGCGCAGGGCGAACGGCTCGAGGTAGGTGTCCGGCTGGAGGAGCGGCGATGCCTCCGCCTCGAGCTGCTCTCGGTCGCCCAGGGCGGCGAGAGCATCGAGCCGGGCCGAACGGGCGGCGCTCTCCGTGTAGCTCAAGCCGACCGGCAGCTCAAGGAGCCTCTGGACCGTCTCGAGGTCGTTGCGGAGGAGAGCGAGCCGGACGCTCACCGCGCTGATCGTCAGCCCGTAACCGTCCATGGCGATCGTCTCGGCGGACTCCTCGAGGCGCCTGGTCTCCGCCTCGTCGCCCTCGTGCGCGGCCGCCAGGGCGCAGGCAAGGAGCATGCGGGGGTTGAGGACGCACGGGGTGTCGAGGTTCGCGTCGACTGCGGGCTCGACTTGTGCCAGGTGCGTCCGGATCTCGCCCCAGCGACCCGCGTGCTCCTCGACGAGGAGCTTGAGGCCCAGGCCGTGGACGACCTGGTGCGGGGTGAGGCGGCTCAGGATCTCGTCGTGGAGGAGCGCATGGCGACGAGCCTCGTCCAGCCGGCCGGCGGCGAGGTTGGTCTGCACGCCCATCCAGTACACGAACGAGCGCTCATCGGGGCTCGTGAGATCTGGCAGGAACTGAAGAAGCGCAGGGACGTAGTCGAGCGCCTCGGGGTAGCGCCCGCCGGCGAACGCCGCGGCCTGGAGAGCAAAGAGCGCCTCGAATCGGAGCTCGGCCGCTCCGAGGCGCTCGGCAAGCCGGCTCGCCTCCCGCGCGGCCCATTCCTGGGAGGGATCCCAGTACACCCTGGCGGCCAGAGCTTTGACCCGCTCCAGCCCCTCCTCTCCCTCAGTGAGCGCGAGGGCGCGCTCGATCCAGCCCTCGACGAGCCGGGCGTCGGGTCTTTGCTTCCACATGCCGTACTTGCCCGCCGTCAGGTGCGCGAGCTTGACCGAGGCCTCCATCGTCAGCCGCGGATCCGTCGAGAGCGCGATCGCCGTTTCGAGGGCCGTGTGGACGCCTGCACCGTCATACTTGAGGGCGCTCGCCTGGCCGATCGCCAGCCAGAGCTCGGCCTGTGCCCGCTCGTTGCGCTCGAGTTCGACGGCCCGGTGGAGGAGAGCGAGCGCCTCGTCGATCGCGTACCGGGCGACGGCGAGGTCGGCCGCGCGGCGAAGCCACCCGAGGGCCTTCTCACGCAACCGCTCGTATTCGCCCTCGTCGCCCGACCAGGCGAGGTCGACGTCCTCGGGCCGTACGGCCTCCGCGTAGTGGTGGGCGAGAAACGGGGCGTTCTCGTCGCGCCCCTCGCCGACTCGCTCCAGCCATCTGGCGAAGGCCGAGTGAAGGCGAGCCCGCCGCGCCCGCGGCAGGCTCCCATACGCAACCTCCCGAGTGAGCGCGTGCTTGATCGCGAACTCGCGCTCGCCGGCGAGCGACGAGCCGGGGCGGCGGCGGATGAAGTCGCGCTCCTCCAGGAGAGCGAAGTCGGGCTCGGCGCCCTCGAGCAGCTCCCGCACGGGGCCGGCCCAGAAGATGCGGCCGATGACGGAGGCAGCCTGGAGCGCCGCCTTCTCCACCGGAGCGAGAAGGTCGACGCGCGAGGCGAGAACGGCCTGGACCGAGTCGGGAACGACGAAGTCGGCCGGGAGCTCACCCGCGACCCAGCCGCCGTTCGCGCGCTCGAGCACGCCCTGGTCGATCAGCGTCCCGATCAGCTCCTCGACGAAGAAGGGGTTTCCCTCCGCGCGCTCGAGCACGAGCTCGCGCACCGGCGGCGGAAGCTCCGTGCCGAGGAGCGCGTCGAGCATCCGCGCCGCCTCGTCGAGTGGGAGCGGCTCGAGCCAGAGGGTTGTCGCGTTGCGGCGGCCCCCGCCCCATCCCGGCCGTCGGTCGAGAAGCTCGGGCCGGGCAGTGGCGATGAGGAGAAGGGGTCCCTGGACGTCCCTGAGCAGGCGGTCGAGCAGGTCGAGGAGCGGCTCCTCGGCCCAGTGGATGTCCTCGACGAGGACGACGGCCGGGCGATCCACGACGAGCTCCTCGAGCCAGCCGACCCACGCCTCTTGTAGCTGCTCGCGCGCCGCGAGAGGGTGGAGGTTGCCGGCGACGTCGAGGCCCAGCGTGAGACCGAGGATCTCGCGTTCCCCGAGGCGGCTGCGCACCGTCTCGGGCGAATCGCTCTCGAGGATCCCCAGTTGCCCCTTCAGCACCTCGCCGAGCGGCCAGTAGGTGATGCCCCGGCCGTAGGGCAGGCAGCGGCCCGTACGTCGCAGCGGCTCAGTGGACTCGCTCCCGAGCGACTCCCACAGTTCGCGCACCAGCCGCGTCTTGCCGACGCCGGCGTCGCCCATGATCGTCACGAGGTGAGGCTCGCGCTCGCCGAAGAGGCGGCGGTAGGTCGCCCTCAGGAGGTCGAGCTCGCTCTCTCGCCCGACAAAGGCGCGCCGAAGGCCGCCGACGCCGCGCGGCCTCGCCAGGGAGACCGCGCGCACGAGGCGCCGGCAGGCGAGACCGTCCGGCTTGCCCTTCGCTCCAACGATCGCGCGCTCCGCGAACTCGAAGGCGCCCCGGACGGCAGCAACCGTGCGCTCCCCGACCAGGATCTGGCCGGGCTCGGCCGCCTGCTCGAGCCGCGCTGCGACGTTGACTGCGTCCCCCGTCACGAAGGAGCTTCCTTCCCGCGCCCGCCCGAGAACGACCTCCCCTGTGTCGATCCCGATTCGCAGCGAGAGAGCGTCACCGAAGAGCTCCTCCAGGCGCTTCCGCACGGCGAGAGCGGCGTGCAGGGCGCGCTCGGCGTGATCCTCCTGGGCGGCCGGCGCCCCGAAGGCGGCCATGACGGCGTCGCCGACGAACTTCTCGACCGTCCCGCCGGCGACCTCGATCTCCGCGGCCGCGGCATCGTAGAAACGCTCGAGGCGCGCCCGCGTGCGCTCGGGATCCTGGCGCCCGCCGAGCTCGGTGGAGCCGACGAGATCGGCGAAGAGCAGGGTCACAACCTTGCGCTCGTCGCTTGGGGCAACGGCTGCGCGCGCAGGTGGGGCCGGCGGCGGCTCGGGGAGCGCGGGCGCCTCGATCCGGGACTCGAGCGCGGCGTCCTGGTTGAGGATCGCCGCATGCAGCTCCCGAAGCGGCGGGCTCGGCTCGATGCCCAGCTCCTCGACGAGGATGCGTCGTGTCTCCTGGTAGGCCGCGAGCGCCTCTGCCTGGCGCCCCGAGCGGTAGAGAGCGAGCATGAGCTGACCGCGCAGGCGCTCGCGCAGCGGGTGCGCCGTGACCAGGGACTCGAGCTCCCCGACGAGCTCACCGTGGCGTCCGAGCGCGAGGTCGGCCTCGAGCCGCTCTTCGTGACATGCGAGGCGCGCCTCCTCCAAGCGGGCAATCTCCCCCTGAGCGAAAGGCTCGTAGGCGAAGTCAGCCAGTGTCGGCCCACGCCAGAGCGCAAGCGCCTCGCGCAACGTCGTGGCAGCACCCGCCGCGTCTCCCTGCGCAAGCGCCCGCCTCCCCTCCCCGGCCAGGCGCTCAAAGCGCTCGACATCCAGCTCACCCGGCCCGACCTCGAGGAGGTACCCCGGAGCGCGCGTGAGCAGGATCTCGCCGGCGACCGGCGCCAGCGACTTCCGAAGCTTCGAGACGCGAGCCTGCAGAGCGTTCGCCCCGGTCTCGGGCAACTCGCCCCACAGCTCATCGATCAGGCGATCGCTCGACACCACCTCGTTCGCGTGCAGCAGCAGCAACGCAAGCAGCGCACCCTGCTTGGCCCCGGTCAGGCGAAGTAGACGCTCCCCGTCCGAGACTTCGAGCGGGCCGAGGATCCGAAACTCCATCCGCCTCCCTTGTCTCAGCTGACGCTACCACGGGGGCGGATCAGGAGTCGTCAGCGGGATGTCAGACCCGTGTCAGCCCCAGCGCACATCGTCCGTGGCGTTATCGCTTCGAGAGGAGGAGAGAAGAGTGAGGTATTCGACTCGCACACGATGGATCGCCACGGCACTCGCGGTCGGGGCGATCGCCGCCCCTGCTGTTCAGGCGGCGGACTACCACCAGCCGTTCGGCGACACCGGCGGGGGCTCGAGCCCCGGCGGGCCGGCGTACGGCATCGTCTCGTCCGGCCTGGCCCCCACGGCTGGCGGCCACAGCTCCGGCGGCCCGGCGTTCAGCATCGTCTCGTCCGGACTCGCCCCCGCGGGCGGCGGCCAGAGCTCGGGCGGGTCCGCCGACGGCGTCCCCGTCCTGCAGGCTCCGGGCGATGCGATCCACACGGAGATCGCGACACGGGCCGCGAAGCCGCGGACAACCGTGCTCACGCCCACACCCGCGGTGACGCGGGCGGACGGCTTCGACTGGACAGACGCGGGCATAGGCGCCGGTATCGGCGTCGCGGCCCTGCTCCTCGCCGCAGCCGGCGCGCGGCTCCGTGGCTACAGGCTCGCGCACTCGTAGACCGGGCGGGCGTCGGGATCGCGGGCGGGCGCCTGGGGGCCCGCCCGCGGTCTACACGCCGGCGGTCGTGGCCCCGTCGACGACGAGGCCTGTGCCGCTCACGAACGACGCCTCGTCGGAGGCGAGGAAGAGGACACAGTTCGCCACCTCCCGCGCCGTCCCCATCCGGCCGAGCGGGGACACGGCGGCGTACTCGGCGCGCAGCGCCTCCGGGTCCTCCGCGAGGGCGAGGAAGGCGTCGGTGAGCGGCGTGTCGATCACGCCCGGGCAGACCGCGTTCGCCCGGATCCGCCGCGGCGCCAGGTCGAGCGCGAGCGCGCGCGTGAACTGCATGAGCGCACCCTTCGTCATCGTGTAAGCGGCGTCGTTCGGCCAGGCGATGAACGAGTTGATCGAGGCGACGTTCACGATCGAGCCGCCGTCCGGCATGTACGGGATCACGTCGCGGCAGACCCAGAACATGCTCGTGACGTTGAGCCGGAAGAGGCGCTCCCACTCCTCGTCGGTCGTGTCGAGGACGTGCGGCGCGCGCACAATGTCGGTGCCCGCGTTGTTGGAGAGGATGTCGATGCGGCCGAAGCG
>JBGPNP010000173.1:0-6105 GCA_041487575.1 Gaiellaceae bacterium
CTCGCCGAGCCGGCCCCGCGCGGAGGACGCGAACAGGATCGTCGTGCCGTCCGGCAACCAGCGCGGGAGCAGGTCGTCCGCCTTCGGGCTCCGCGTCAGGCGCTGGAGATGACCGCCGCATTGCCAGCGACGTCCGGCAGGCCCTGGTTGAGGACGGCCAAGTCGTCGGGCGCGGGCGGGGCGATGCCGTGCGCGTTGACCTCGAGGTCGTTCAGGAGGCTCACGACCGGGAGGCCGAGCGCGGCGGCGAGGATCGAGCCCTCTACCGGCCAGGCGAGGTTCGTCGTATCGACGCATCGCCCGTTGCGGACGGGACCGGCCACGCCGAAGCAGGCGCGGCTGACCCGCGTCCGGGGGCTGTAGGGGAACTTCTCGACCATCTCCTCGAGGCTCTCATGCTCCCGGCTCGGGTAGGTCGCGAGCCGGACCGGCGTCCGCGGGTCGCCGTCGAATAGCGCGAGGCGGGTGTCTGGGCCGCCGATGTCGCCGGCGAGGATCATCGCGCCTCGGTCCAGGTTGCCGGCGATTCGTTACGCGGCGAGCCGCCTGCGGATACCCTCTCCCCCCGTGGTCAGCGGTGACCTCATCGCCCTCACCGCCGTCGAGGCGCGCAAGCTGATCGAGCGGCGCGAGATCTCGCCGCTCGAGCTCGTCGATGCCGCTCTCGAGCGGATCGAGGCGACCGACGGCTTGCTCAACGCCGTGCCGACGCTGTGCCCGGAGCGGGCGCGTGCCCACGCGGGGCGGCTCACGGACGAGCTTCCTTCGGGCCACGGCCCTGCGGGCTGGCTTGGCGGCCTGCCACTGGTCGTGAAAGATCTGAACGACGTGGCCGGCGTTCGCACCACCTACGGCTCGCCCATCTACGCCGGTCATGTGCCTGAGCGCTCCGACCTGATGGTCGAGCGGCTCGAGGAGCGCGGCGCCGTCGTCGTGGGCAAGTCGAACACGCCGGAGTTCGGCGCGGGAGCGAACACGTTCAACGAGGTTTTCGGGGAGACGCGGAACCCGTGGAACACGGCGCTCACCTGCGGCGGTTCCTCGGGCGGCTCCGCCGCGGCGCTCGCGGCCGGCCAGGCCTTGCTCGCGACCGGATCCGACCTCGGCGGCAGCCTGCGGACGCCCGCAAGCTTCTGCGCCGTGGTCGGCCTCCGGCCGAGTCCGGGGCGCGTGGCGAGCGGCCCGCGCGCTTTTCCTTTCGACACGCTGAGCGTCGAAGGGCCCATGGGGCGCACGGTCGGCGACGTGGCCCTCCTCCTCGACGCCATGGCCGGGGCTCACCTGGAGGACCCGCTTGCCCTGGACGCGCCGCCCGAACCGTTCAGCCGGGCGGCAGCCTCGCCTCGCCTCCCGAAGCGCGTCGCTTTCAGCGAGGACCTCGGTCTCACCCCCGTCGATCCGGAGGTGCGCCGTGTGTGCCGCTCCGGGGCGGAGCTCCTCGCCGGGGCGGGCGCCGAGGTGGTCGGGGCCTGCCCGGACCTCTCCGACGCGCCCGAGATCTTCGCCGTCGTGCGCGCAGCGTCGTTCGCCGCCGGGCTCGGGCCGGAGTACGACGCTCAACGAGAGCTCCTCAAGCCCGACATCGTGTGGAACGTCGAGCTGGGGCGGACCCTCACCGCCGAAGACATCGGGCGGGCGGAGCGGGCCCGGGGCGCCCTGTACCAGCGCGTCGTCTTGTTCTTCGAGGGCTTCGACCTCCTCGTGTGCCCGACGGCATGCGTCCCGCCGTTCGACGTCTCGACCCGCTGGATCCGTGAGCTCGAGGGCGTCGTGTTCGAGAGCTACGTCGAGTGGCTGAGGCTGACCTACGCGATCACCCTGGCGGCATGTCCAGCCATCTCCGTTCCCTGCGGCTTCACCGCCGACGGCCGACCGGTCGGCCTCCAGCTCGTCGGCCGCCCGCGCGGCGAGGCCGCTCTGCTCGCCGCTGCTGCAGCGTTCGAGGAGCTCGTGGGCATGGCGACGCTCCTCCCGATCGACCCGCGCCGGCCAGAGACCCTCGAGGCCGCCCGGCCGGCCTAGAGATCGTGCCCGCTGTCGACGGCGAGCTCGGCGTGGCGCTCGTGCATCGGGCGCTCGAGGACGCCGTAGGACCGGAGAGCGAGCAGATGAAGTCCTGCCGCGAGGCGCGTAGACCTGCGGCCGAGACCTGCGTCTCGTCCCGCCAGGCGAGATCTTCGCGGCCGTACAGTCGAGCCCGCGGTCGCGTAGCGCTCGAGCTACTCCGTGCGACCCATGAGCTCCTCACCCGCGTGCGTGAACGAGGCGCCGAGCATGCCGACCCGGGGCAGGAAGACGGCCTCGAGCCGCATGAAAGGTCCGCGTGAGCGAGAAGCGATCCGCCACTCCTACGCCTTCTTCTCCGAGTGCCCGCCGAACTCAGCGCGCATGGCGGAGAGAACCTTGTCGGCGTAGTCGGACTCGCCCCTCGATTCGAAGCGCTCGTAGAGCGCCGTCGTCAGCACTGGGACAGGGACGCCCGTGTCGACCGCGGCGAGCACCGTCCAGCGTCCCTCGCCCGAGTCGGAGACGCGGCCCGAGAACTCCTCCAGCTCAGGCGACTTCGCCAGTGCGTCCGCCGTCAGGTCGAGGAGCCAGGAGGCGACGACCGAGCCGCGCCGCCAGACCTCGGCGACGTCGGCGATGTCGAGGTCGTACTGGTAGGCCTCGGGGTCGCGGAGCGGCGTCGTCTCGGCGTCGATCTCGCGGCCGCGCTTGCCCGCATTCGCGTGCCGGAGGATGTTCAGGCCCTCGGCATAGGCGGCCATGATCCCGTACTCGATGCCGTTGTGAACCATCTTCACGAAGTGGCCCGCGCCGCTCGGCCCGCAGTAGAGGTAGCCGTCCTCGGCCGTGGAGACCTTGCCGTTCCGGCTCGGCGTCCGCGGTGCGCCCTCGACGCCCGGGGCGATCGTGGCGAGAATCGGGTCGAGGTGCTCGACGACCTCCTTCTCGCCGCCGATCATGAGGCAGAAGCCGCGCTCGAGGCCGAAGACGCCGCCGCTCGTCCCGATGTCGACGTAGTGGATGCCCTTCGGCTCGAGCGCTCTCGCACGCTCGATGTCGTCCCGGTAGTAGCTGTTGCCGCCGTCGATGATGACGTCGCCGGGCTCCATGAGCTCCGCGAGCTTGTCGACCGTGCCCTGAACGAAGCCGGCGGGCACCATGATCCAGGCCGCACGCGGCTGCGCGAGCTTCGTGACGAACTCCTCCAGCGAGCGTGCGCCGACAGCGCCCTCGCTCTCGAGCTGGTCGATCGAGGACGGGTTGATGTCGAAGACCACGACCTCGTGGCCCTTCCGCATCAGGCGCCGGCTGAGGTTTGCTCCCATCCGGCCGAGTCCGATCATGCCGAGCTGCATCGTGTATCCCTTCGGTCAGCGGTTCTTGAGCTTGCGGTAGCGCCGGATGAGGGCGTTCGTCGAGGAGTCGTGCGCGAGCGCGGGCTCCCCAGCCGATTCGAGCTCGGGGACGATGCGCTTGGCGAGCACCTTCCCGAGCTCGACGCCCCACTGGTCGAACGAGTTGACGTTCCAGATCACGCCCTGCGTGAACACCGAGTGCTCGTAGAGGGCGACGAGCTTGCCGAGCGTCTCCGGCGTGAGCGTCTCGGCGAGGATGACGTTCGAGGGACGGTTCCCCTCGAAGACGCGGTGCGGAACGAGCCAGTCCGGCGTGCCCTCGGCCCGTACCTCGTCGGCGGTCTTTCCGAAGGCGAGCGCCTCCGCCTGGGCGAAGACGTTCGCCATCAGCAGGTCGTGGTGCACGCCGAGCGGGTTCAGCGACCGCGCGAACGCGATGAAATCGCAGGGGATGAGCTTCGTCCCCTGGTGGATGAGCTGGTAGAAGGAGTGCTGACCGTTCGTCCCGGGCTCGCCCCAGTAGACCGGGCCGGTCTCGTAGCCGACCCGCTCGCCGTCAAGGGTGACGGACTTCCCGTTCGACTCCATCGTCAGCTGCTGGAGGTAGGCGGGGAAGCGCTCGAGGTACTGGTCGTACGGGAGCACCGCGATCGTCTGGGCCCCGAAGAAGTCCGCGTACCAGAGGGCCAGGAGGCCCATGAGCGCGGGCAGGTTCTCCTCGAACGGGGCCGTGCGGAAGTGCTCGTCCAGCTCGTGGAAGCCGGCGAGGAGGCGCCGGAAGCTCTCCGGCCCGACCGCGAGCATCGTCGAGAGGCCGATGGCGGAGTCCATCGAGTAGCGGCCGCCGACCCAGTCCCAGAAGCCGAACATGCGCGCCGTGTCGATGCCGAACGCGGCGACCTCCTCGGCGTTCGTCGAGACGGCGACGAAGTGCCTCGCGACCGCCGCCTCGTCGCCGAGCTTCGCAAGCGCCCACTCCCGCGCCGAGCGCGCGTTCGTGAGCGTCTCGAGCGTCGTGAACGTCTTCGATGCGACGACGAAGAGCGTCTCCTCAGGGTCGAGGTCGCGCGTCGCCTCGACGATATCCGTCCCGTCCACGTTGGAGGCGAAGCGGAACGTCATGTCGCGGCGGCTGTAGGAGCGGAGTGCCCGGTAGGCCATCACCGGCCCGAGGTCCGAGCCGCCGATGCCGATGTTGACGACGTTCCGGATCGGCTTGCCCGTATGGCCGCGCCACTGACCCGATCGCACCTGGTCGGCAAAGGCGGCCATCCGGTCGAGCACGTCGTGGACGTACTTGACGACGTCGCGCCCGTCCACGACGAGTGACGCCTCGCGCGGCATGCGCAGCGCGACGTGGAGCACCGAGCGGTCCTCCGTGACGTTGATCCGCTCGCCGCGAAACATCGCGTCGATCCGGCCGCGCAGGCCCGACTCCTCGGCAAGGCGCACGAGGAGGCGGACGGTCTCGTCGGTGATGCGGTTCTTCGAGTAGTCGAGGTAGAGGCCGGCGGCCTCGAGCGCGAGCCGTTCGCCGCGGGTCGAGTCCGCCGCGAAGAGGTCGCGAAGGTGGAGGTTCCTGACCTCCTCGTGGTGGGCCTCGAGGGCCCGCCAGGCAGGGCGGCTGCGCAGTCCCATCTTCTCGCTCAGGACGGTAGCCATTTCGGTCGAGGGACCAAAGAATTCGCCGAGCCGGTGACGCTTTCGTCCTCGGCTCCCGACCAGCTTTCCGCTTCCGCGTACAACTGCTGGGGGGCCGACTCGACCTAGCGGCGCTCCGTGCTCGGCGCAGTAGCAAACCTAAGCTGTTCGAGACTTGAGCGCAAGGAGGCTCGACGACAAAGCTCCGCAAAGTGCGGAAGTTTCGCGATAGATGTCTCGCACGCCGTCGCGAAGGACGTCCGTGCGCGCCGCCCCCGCCCGTAGAGTCGCGCCCGTGGAAGAGCTGCTCTCGGCCTGGTTTCAGAAAGACGGGCGCGACCTGCCCTGGCGCTCGACCAGCGATCCGTACTCGATCCTGGTCTCCGAGGTCATGCTCCAGCAGACCCGGGTGGAGCGGGTCGTGCCGCGCTACCTCGCCTGGCTCGAGCGCTGGCCTACGGCGAACGCGCTCGCGGCGGTGCCGCTCGCCGACGTCCTCCGAGAATGGCAGGGACTAGGCTACAACCGTCGCGCCGTCAGCCTCCACCGCGCCGCGCGGCGGATCGCCGCCGAGGGCTGGCCTGAGGATCTGGCCGAGCTTCCCGGCGTCGGGCGCTATACCGCCGACGCCGTCGCCCGCTTCGCGTTCGGCGCGCCCGTCCTCCCCGTCGACACGAACGTGCGGCGAGTGCAGGAGCGGAGCGGCGGCGCGTTCTCCCCGGCCGCCGCCCACGCGCTCATGGACCTCGGCGCCACGGTGTGCCTCGCGCGCGTGCCGCGCTGCCACGCCTGCCCGCTCGCCTCGGCCTGTCCCTCGCGTGGGCGACGCTACGCGCCGCTTCGCCGCCAGGGTCGCTTCGAAGGCTCGTTCCGCGAGCGGCGCTCTCGGACGCTCCGGCTCGTCCTCGAGCACGCGCGGGCGCTCCAGGAGCTGGACGGCGAGGCCGTCGCCTCGCTCGAGCGCGACGGCCTCGTCCGCCTCGAGGACGGCGTCGTCACCGCACCGTGATTCCAGCCTCTCGTAAGCGCCAGGCTGCACAATGAGCGGATGAGCACCGACCTCGACGTCGACGACGAGCCCATCGTCCGCGACGTCGTCGTC
>JBGPNP010000174.1:0-6090 GCA_041487575.1 Gaiellaceae bacterium
AGGCCGAAGAACTTCGCGATGTTCGTCGACGTCAGCTCGACGAACCGGTTCATGGAGAAGCGACCGGCCCGAACGCCGTAGTGGTGGAGCATGTGCAGCCGGTTCTCGATCCCCGGCCCTCCGTTCGGGATCTTCGAGAAGTCGTCCTTGCCGAGCGTCTTCTGCCCCTGCCAGTTGAACGGGCAGTGGTCGGTCGAGACGGCCGAGAGGACGTTCGTCGCAAGCGCGTGCCAGAGGTGCTCCTGGTTCTCCTTCGCCCGGGGCGGCGGCGTGTAGATGTACTTGCCGCCCTCGAAGTTCGGACGCTCGAGGAAGCTGTCGTCGACGAAGAGATACTGGGGACACGTCTCGCCCCAGGCCTGCCAGTCCTTCATGCGCGCGGTCGCGATCGGCTCGATCGCCTCCTTGCAGGAGACGTGGACGACGTAGAGCGGCGCCCCTGCGACATGCGCGAGCTGGATCGCCCTGTTCGTCGCCTCGCCTTCGGTCTCGGGCGGGCGTGTGCGCGCGTGCCAGGCCGGGTCGCGGTGGCCCTCGGCGAGCGCCTTCTTGACGAGGACGTCGATGGCGTCGCCGTTCTCGGCGTGCACCATGACGATCGCGCCCGTCTCGGCCGCCGTCTGCATCGTCCGGAAGAGCGTCTCGTCGTCCACCATGACGGCGCCCTTGTAGGCCATGAAGAGCTTGTACGAGGTGACGCCCTCGTCCGGGAGCTTCGCGAGGTCCTCGAGCGTGCCGCCGTTCTTCAGGTCTGTCACGGCGATGTGGAAGCCGACGTCGATGACGGGCTTCGTGCGCTCGATCTTCTCGTGGTACTTCTCGAGCGCCTGGGCGAAGGTGTCGCCCGGCGTCTGGACGCAGAAGTCGATCAGCGTCGTCGTCCCGCCGAACGCTGCGGACACCGTGCCGGACGTGAAGTCGTCGCAGGTCGTCGTCCCGCCGAAGAACATCTCGAGGTGCGTGTGCGGGTCGATCGCGCCGGGGATGACGTACTTCCCGCCCGCGTCGATGACCCTGTCGGCTGGCAGGTCGAGTGACTCGCCGATCAGCGAGACGGTCCCGTTCTCGACGTAGATATCGCCGACGTAGTCGTCGGCGGCCGTGATGATCCGGCCGCCCTTGATCAGAACGGACATGGCCTTGCCCCCTTGTCTCCGTGGACTCCGAGCGTACCCCTCACCCTGCTTCGGCGGCAAGCGCCTCCTCGACCGGAACGCCGGAGCCGAGCGAGAGCTGGAGGAGGACGCGCACCTTCGGCCCCGCAAGGTCGCCGGCGAAGAGCGCTCCTGCCTCCGCGAGGTCCTTGCCGCCGCCACGGCCGTAGACCGGCTCGACCCTCCCTTCGACGCAGCGCGAGGCGACGACGACCGGCACTCCGGCCTCGACCGCCTCGCGGACGCCCGGGATCACCTGCTCGTTCGCGTTCCCCCGGCCGGTCGCCTCGAGCACGATCGCGCGAGCGCCGGCCGCGACTGACGCTCGGAGGAAGACCGAGTCGGCGCCGGCGTAGAGACGGATGACGTCGACGCGCGGGACAGGCCCTTCGGGGACCGGGAGCGGCGGCCGGCGGTCCGGCCGGCGGTGGAAGGCGACGCGCTCCCCGTCGGCGACGCCGATCGGCCCGTACCCGGGCGAGGCGAAGCCGTTCAGCGCCGCCGTGTGCACCTTCCGCACCTCCCGCGCTGCATGGATCTCCCCGGCGAAGCAGATCACCGCGCCTCTCCCCCGCGCCTCCGGCGAGCCCGCGACCCGGATCGCGTCTCGGAGGTTCCGCGGCCCGTCGGCGTCCCGCTCCGAGGCCCCGCGCTGCGCGCCGGTGAGGACGACGGGCGGCGCGTCGAGCGGGAGGAGCCGGTCGATCAGGTAGACGGTCTCCTCCATCGTGTCAGTCCCGTGCGTGACGACGACACCGGCGATATCGCGTGCCGCGTGCTCGTGCACGCGGAGCGCGAGCCGGAGCGCGAGCTCCCCGTGGACGTCGAAGCTCGGCACGCGCGCGAAGTCGTCGATCTCGAGCTCGGGGGCATCGGGCCACTCGAGCAGCTCGACGATCTCCTGCAGCGTGAGAGCCGGCACGAGCTTGCCCGTGGCCGGGTCCGGCCGCATGGAGATCGTCCCCCCGGTGGAGACGACGACGATGCGCTGCGCTAGACGGGCTGGAGCTCTTCCCATCGCCGGCTCAGGTACTCGGCTTCTTGCGGGTACGAGCTCCAGGAGACATAGAGGCACGCGCGATCGAGGAACGAGCCGCCATCGCGGACCGCGCCCTTCTTGACGTCGCCGATCTGGCCGGTGATGCCCGGGAGGTCCTTGGCTGCGGGCCTGCCCTCGATCCAGTAGCCCCACTCCTCCGGCTCGACGAACTGCCTGCTCGTCGCCTGGACGGCGTTGTAGTAGCCCTGGCGCATCATGAGCGCGCCGGGCTCGCCCGAGAGCCACCAGTTGACGTAGTCGTAGCACGCCCCCAGCGTGGCCGCATCTGTGGCGTGAGCGGCGATCGCGTGTCCTCCCGCCCAGCCGCGAAAGCCCTCAGGGGGCGCAGCGTATCGTGCGTGGACGCCCTGGACGGAAAGCAGTGCCACGGCGGGCGAGGGTACGGGAGCGATGATCACTTCGCCAGAGGCGATCAGGCTGACAGACTCCTTCAAGGTCTGCACGAACGTGCGGAAGTGGCCCTTCTTCTTCAGGTCGAGGAGAATCGTGATCAGGCCGTCGATCTCCTTCCTCGTCATGTTCCCGAGTGACCCGAATGTCATGAGGCCGAGCGCTCTGACGGCGGCGCCTGCGTCCTGGAGTGCGGTCTGTGGGTCGCCGCCGAGGGCAACGCGCCCTCTGTACGCCGGGTTCAGGAGCTCCGCCCAGGAGACCTGGTCGGGTTCCTTGTCGATGACGTCCGCGTTGTAGCCCAACGACTCCAGATCGAAACTCTGGGGACAACCCGTGATGAGCGCCGGCTCGTTCCCGATGCCGACGACAGGGGTCTTCGAGAGGTCGGCCCACTGGACGAGCACGCCCTCGCTCTCCCTGCTGGTCTCAGGTGAGGTCGGCCACCTGCCGCTCCGCTTCGGGTCCACGTAGAGCTTCGTGACCGGGGCGTCGCCTTGGCCGACGCTGCACGCCGTGCTTGCAGGATCGACCTTGCCGAGCTTGAAGAGCTGGCTCACCTGCTCCCAGTTCGTGATCTTCGCGCGGCTGAGGGGCTGGAACGAGCCCGAGGGCCAGAGGCGGTCGTACTGCTCGTAGCGACCGGAGAAGACGTCGAAGGAGTCCGGTTCGGTAAGCGCCTTCCGCTCCATCGTCGCCGTGTCGGCGACATCGAACCGGAGGTTGAAGCCGAGCGCCTTCTCGGCGGCCGCTCTGATCGATTCCTGAAGGTCGACGGCGAGGCCGCGTACCCGGAGTGTCCCAGTGAACTTCGTGCCCGCCGAGGTCCGCGCAGGCGCAGCGCTCTCCTGCTTCTTCTGCCCGGAGCAGGCGGCTGCGAGCCAGCCGAGCCCGGCCCCGGACGCCAGTCCGATCCCACGCCGCACGAGATCGTGACGGGTCATTCCGCGCGTGCGGAGCTCGTGCTCGAGGTGCTTCTCGAGCTGGTCCCGGTCCCCCTCGCTCCAGTCACTCACCTGTTTGGTTCCCCTCTGCTCGAGCGGCCCGGGCTTCCATCGTGCCGGCAATTCGGACTCATGTGAGGGCTCTGTCTAGCGTGGTCGACCTGGCCCCGTCAAATGAGAGCGGAGTACACTCACGCGAGATGCCGATCTACGAGTACCGGTGCGAGACGTGCGGGGAGCGCTATGAGGAGTACCTCTCGGCCTCGACGAAGCCGGCCCCGCCCTGTCCGAAGTGCGGCGCGGTGAAGGTGGAGCGGCTCATGTCGACCATCCGGACGGAGTGGCTGCCGAGCGACGTGAACTGGCACCGAATGCCGTACCGCGGCTGGGACTGAGCGGGCGCTCCCTTCGGGCGCTCGCGAGCGCGCCGCGCTCGCGAGGTTACGCGCCGAGATCGCGCTCGACGCGGTCGAGCAGCGCGGTGAGGTCGATCTCCCGGTGTCCCGGGAGGTAGGCCGCGAGCCGACGCCGGGCATGGAGGAGCTGCCGGCGGGCACGTCCGAGATCGCCGGCCTGCCCCTTGTAGCCGGCCGCAGCGAGGTGGTTGAGCCCGCGCAGGAGCTCGCGCTCGTCGGCACCGACGAGCCGGAAGACTTCGGCGAGCGTGCGTGACGCGGCCGCGTACTCGCGACGCGTGAGATGCCCTTCCGCCCGCCAGAGCGCCGCTCGGACGCGAGCCTCCGGCGGCGGCCACTCGAGCTCGCCTTCCTCCACGAGGGTCAATCCGATCAGCCTCCCGGCGTGGGCAAGAAGTCTGCCTCGGTCAGGCTCGTCGTGTAGATCTCCTCGCCGAGCACGTCGAGGTCGCGCGAGTCCGTCCAGATCGGATGGGCGACGCCGCCCGCGACTGCGAGCCCCTCGTAGTCGCCGTACTCGTGGGGATCCGCCTTGGGCTGGGTCTCGTCGGAGGCCACAGACGCCGCAGGCAGCGGCTCCGCCCAAGTTTCCCCGCCGTCTCTCGAGACCGTGCAGGAGTACGTCGCCCGCTTGCGGTCCGGATCGTCCCGGGTGTCGTAGAAGCAGGCCCACAGAGCACCCGTCTCGGAATCGACGGCCGACTGAGGCCAGAACCGGTCGTCGCGCGCGCCGCTTGCTCGCGGCGCGACCGGCGGCCCCTCGTATCTCCCCACCCCGGCCGAGAGCCGCCGGAGGCCGCTGTCGAAGACCGTGATGTAGGTGCCCTGGTTCCCGTAGAACTCGGTCCTCGTGTACGTCACGTAGACGCGGCCCGAGTACGGCCCCGTCGAGCGGTCGACCGAGACGATCGGGTTCGGGTGCACGCACGTCAGGCGCTGCGCAGGGATGACGATCCCGGCCCCGCAGTGCGGGATCGGGACGATCGAGAAGGACGCGGCCTTCCGCGCGGGCTGGAACCTCGAGCCGCCGTCGGTCGAGCGAGCGACCCTGATCCAGAAGTTCTCCATGTCGTCCCAGGCGACGTAGACGGTGCCGTCACGGGCCACCGCGAGGCTCGCGTACGACACGGGAGGGCCGGCGCGCCCGACTTGCACCGGCGACGACCAGCGGCGCCCGGCGTCGTCGCTGTGGCTGAGCAGGATGGAAAAGCCTCCTTTCCGCGCGACCCGCGTCCAGACGACGTAGACCCGGTTGGCGAAGGCGCTCTCCGGCGAGACGTCGACCGCGATCGCCGGCTTGTCGTCGACGCGTGCGGTCCCGAGCGGGGCAACGAGCACGGGGCTCGACCAGGGCGCCGTGGAGTCGGGTCTCGAGGCGACGAAGAGCCGAGGCGCTTCCTTCTCGCACGGCGCCCAGCGCACGAACGAGTAGTACTGGCGCCCCGTGAGGTCGATGGCGACTCCCGGATCGGAGGCGCAGGTCTTTTGCCGGCCTCGCGGCTTTGGGTAGAGCGTGTCCGAAGCCCACGTGCGCCCGCCGTCGGTGGAGCCGTACACTCGCATGGTTCCCTCCAGGCGGCTGTTCGACCCTCCGACGAGGAGCTGCGGGTTGCTCGGATCGACCGCGATGGTTGGCTCACTCTGCGCGCCGGGCGCTCGGGAGACGTTCACGTCTGCCTGACCCTGAGCTCGGGCCGCAGGAAGGAAGGCGGCGGCCGCGGCCAGCGCGCAGGCAAGAAGCCCGGTGACGGTCAGCCGCCCGGCGAGCCTCATGTGCCGGCCCGCCCGGCCGGCGCCGTCGCGACGCGGCGGCCGAGGACGCCGCGAAGCGCGCCCGAGCGTGGGAAGTCGATCGCAGGCATTCCGCTCGTATGCACCTTACGCAGGTCGTGCGCCGAGCGGATCTCCCGGGGCAACGGAGCCTCGGCGACCGATCGCATCCGCGCGAGAAGCGCGGGCTACTTGACTCGGACGCCGGCGCCGCTCGTGCGCGTGAGCCCCTCGGCGAGGCCGAGCTCCTCCTCCACCCGCACGACCGGCGCGGCCCGGAAGCGCAGCCTCAGGGCGGCGACGACGAGCATGATGACGATCGCGAAGAGCGAGACGAGGGTCGTCGCAGTGCCGAG
>JBGPNP010000175.1:0-6074 GCA_041487575.1 Gaiellaceae bacterium
CTCATCTCCACCGACAAGGCGGTCAACCCGAAGACGGTGATGGGGCAGTCGAAGGCGCTGTGCGAGTGGATCGTCGAGTCGCTCGGCCACCGGCGTGACGTCCCGACGCGCTTCGTCGCCGTGCGCTTCGGCAACGTTCTCAACTCGTCGGGCAGCGTCATCCCGATCTTCCGCCGTCAGATCGCCCGCGGCGGCCCCGTGACGGTCACGCACCCGGAGATGACGCGCTACTTCATGACGATCCCGGAGGCGGCGCAGCTGATCGTCCAGGCGGGGGCGATCGGCGGGAGCGGCGACATCTTCGTGCTCGACATGGGCACGCCTGTCAGGATCGTCGAGCTCGCCCAGAACATGATCCGGCTCTCCGGCAAGGAGCCCGACCGTGACGTCGCGATCGAGTTCATCGGCGTCCGGCCGGGCGAGAAGCTCCACGAGGAGCTGTGGGGCGACGGCGAGGAGGCCGTGCCGACCCAGCACGCGAAGATCCTTCGCGCCGGGACTCAGCCCGTCGACTCCGAGTGGCTCGAGGAGGAGCTCGCGGAGCTCGAGCGGCTCGCCGAGCAGGGCGACACGGTCAGGGTCGTCGCGCGGCTGAATGCGGCGATCGCCGCACCGAAGCGGGTCGCGGCCCACGCGGCCGAGACCGTCTGAGCCACGGCCACGGCGGCCATCTTGCCGCCGTCGGCGAGATGGGCAACGATCTCGTGGTGTTCCGGCATCGCTGTGACGGCCAGCCGCTGCCGATCGATCGCGGAGACGTCGAGGCTATCCTCTGGGGGTCGGCGGACATCTACGCGACGGCTCTCTCCATCGAGAGGTTGTTGAAGGAGGACGAGGATGAGGAAGGAGACGCCGGAGGAGAGGGCTGAGCGCTACGCGCAGGCCGAGGAGCGCATCCGCCACCTGAGAGAGCTTGCGGCTCGCAAGCACGCCCAGATCGAGGCCGACCAAGCGGCCGGGGAGCGGCGACGAGCCCAGCGCCGGCGCTTCCTCTTCTGGGCGCGCTAGGACCCCAGGGCTGAGAGCAGCAGCTCGAGCATGAGCGCCGGGTCGCGCCGCACGCGCTTACCGTCGCCCTCTCGCTTCACCAGCTCGAGCGCCCGCGGGTCGGTGAGCGGACGGAGCCTGCCTTCCCGGATCAGCGCCTCGTCGACCCCGCCGAGGCGGCCGCCGTACGTCGTGTAGACCGGCACGCCGAGCGCCGCCGCTTCGCGGTTCATCGTCCCGCCGGCGGAGACGACGAGGTCGGCGGAGGCGATCAGGCTCTGTGCATCCACGGCGGTCTCCGGGACGACTACCGAGGGAAGCTCGAGCCCGCGCACGTAGGCGCGCTGCTCTTCGGTGCGCGGGAGGACGAC
Source organism: Gaiellaceae bacterium (assembly GCA_041487575.1). Taxonomy (GTDB): domain Bacteria; phylum Actinomycetota; class Thermoleophilia; order Gaiellales; family Gaiellaceae; genus JBGPNP01. Next base: position 1,359 of record JBGPNP010000175.1, read on the forward strand.
GGCGACGACGCCCTCGTGGCGCCCCAGGAAGGCGAGCACCTGCGGGAAGAGCGGGTTCGACTTGCGGTGATAGAGCGAGACGTCCGGGGGCGTGCGAACGACGACGAGGACCTTCTCTTCGTCGGGAGCGAGCCCGCGCGCAACTTCGGGGTCCGGCTGGAAGTCGGCGAGGTAGTACTCCTCCTTGAGCCCCGGGTAGCGGACGAGCTTCGGCGGTCGTACGCCGTACCGCTCCAGCCGCTGGGGGGGGATCGCATCGGGGACGACCACCTTCGTGGCGGCCCGGCACCCGAGCTGGTGCTGGAGGGTGGCGAACTCGTAGTCGAAGGTCGTCGAGCTCGGGATGCGGAGCCGCCGGGCCGTCAGCGTGAGCTCGTGCGAGCCGTGGGCGAGCGCGATGTCGAAGCGCCGTCCTGCTGCCCAGGCGCGGAGCTCCCGGAGCCGACTGGTGAGCGAGCGGAGCTTGCCGAGCCGCGAGCGCCCGCCGTGCCGTCCGACGACCTCGGCTTCGATCCCGTGGAGCGCGAGAAGTTGGACGGTCTGCGCGTAGTCGCGCGCCGTCACCTCGACCTCGTCGCCGCGGCTCTTCAAGAGACGGATCAGAGGTCGGAAGACGAGAACGTGCGCGGACGCCGTCATGTCGATCCAGACCTTCATAGCCGCGGAAAATGCTGCGCATTTTCCGCGGGACGATTTTCTCGCCTCGCTTCGCTCGCGATATCGGTCACGCCGCCTTCACCTCCGCGGCTCCGTGGTGCTGGTCGTACCAGAGCGAGAAAGCCATCAGGCCCCAGAGCTGGCGGGAAAGATCATCGCGGCCCGCGACGTGGTCCTCGAGGACGCGCGTGACCGCCTCCGGGCGCAAATAGCCCTGGCGTCGCACGCGCTCGGGCGAGAGCACGTCACGGGCGAAGGGCACCAGCTCGCCCCGGAGCCACGCCGCCGCCGGGATCGAGAACCCCTGCTTCTTCCCGTAGACGATCTCCCGCGGGAGGAGCGGCGCGACTGCCTTCCGGAGCAAGCGCTTCTTCGCAAGGCCCCGCACCTTGAGGTGGGTCGGGAGCGCGAGCGCGAGCTCGGCGACCACCTCGTCGAGGAAAGGGACGCGGGCCTCGAGCGAGTGGGCCATGCTCGCTCGGTCGGTCTTCACGAGCAGGTCGTCGGCGAGGTAGACGCCGAGGTCGACGTCCTGGAGGCGGGCGAGCGGCTCGGCGCCTTCGGTCTCGGCGTAGCGCGCACGGAGGAGGTCGAGCGGGTCGAGCGCCCCGCGCCGGCCCGGGGCGAGTAGGGCCGCCCGCGCGTCGTCCGAGAAGATCTCCTTCCAGCCGTGGTGGCGCTCGAGGGGCGGCAGGTGCGCGGCGCGAACGAACCGCTTCGCCCTGTAGTCGAAAGCCGCCTTCGCGTTCGAGCTCGGCAGGCGCTCGACGAGCGGGCGGACGGCCGCGGCGAGGCGGCCGACGCGGGGGGCGAGGAGGTCGGCGACGTAGGTGTAATAGCCGCCGAAGAGCTCGTCGCCGCCCTCGCCCGAGAGCGCGACCTTGACGTGGCGCGAGGCGAGCTCGGAGACGAGGTACGTCGGCAGGGCCGACGAGTCCGCGAACGGCTCGTCGAAGGCCTCGGCGAGCCTCGGCAGGAGCACGGCCGCGTCGGGGCGCAGGACGAGCTCGTGATGTTCGGTTCCGTAGCGACGAGCGACGAGGCGAGCCCGGCCGAGCTCGTCGAACGAGCGCTCCTCGAAGCCGATCGAGAACGTCCGCACCGGCTCAGAGCTCTCGAGGGCGGCGAGGGCGGCGAGCGCCGAGGAGTCGATCCCGCCGGAGAGGAGGACGCCGACCGGTACGTCTGCGACCAGGTGTGCCCGCACCGAGTCGCGCAGGCGGGCACGGAGCTCCTCGGCGAGCTCGCTCTCGCTCTCCGTTCGCACTTCAGAGGCGCGGACGGGCGCAGGGCGCGCGTAGCGCTCCAGCCTCGGGTCCCCGCTCCCCTCCCAGACGAGCAGGTGCCCGGCCGGAAGCTTCCGCGTCTCCTTCCAGATCGAGTACGGCGCCGGGATCGAGTTGAGCGCGAGGAAGCAGGCGAGCGCGTCGAGGTCGACCTCGCCTCGCGGGAGCGCCTTCAGCTCGGAGGCGAAGGAGAGGATGCCGCCGCCGGCCCGGTAGTAGAGCGGCTTGATCCCGAAGCGGTCGCGAGCCAGGACGACGCGGCGGGCGCGCGCGTCCCAGAGCGCGAGCGCGAACATCCCGCGCAACCCGCGGACGAAGCCCGGCCCGCGCTCCTCGTAGAGGTGGACGAGCACCTCCGTGTCACTCTGCGTCGAGAAGCTATGCCCGCGGCGCTCGAGGTCGGCGCGGAGCTCGCGGTAGTTGTAGATCTCGCCGTTCTGGACGACCTGGATGGACCCGTCCTCGCTCCCGATCGGCTGGTCGCCGCCCTCGAGGTCGATGATCGAGAGCCGCCGCATCGCGAACGCGACGGGCCCGTCCACGAGCGACCCCTCGGAGTCGGGGCCGCGGCGGCGGAGGGTCGCATTCATCGCCGCGAGCGGCGACGGGTCGACCGCGCTCCCGTCGAGCGACACGAGCCCGCAGATCCCGCACACGTGGCGGAGTCTAGTGAGCGCGTCGCGTGGCCAGGCCGAAGACCGCCCCGAGCGACTGCCCGAGCACGCGCCAGACCGTCGCCGCGACCACCCGCAGGTAGAGCAGGACGGAGCGGTCGGCTATGTACTCGAGGTCGTGGGCGAGCTTCTCGGCCCACGACTCCTCCCGGCCCATGCGCGTCTGGGCGAACCCCGTCAGCCCCGGCCGGACGACGAGCCGCTGCCAGTACTGCGGAATCTCGTCGGTCAGCTCCTGGAAGAAGGCCGGCCGGATCGGCCGCGGGCCGACGACGCTCATGTGGCCGCGAAGGATGTTCCAGAGCTGAGGGATCTCGTCGAGCTGCGAGGCCCGGAGCCAGCGCCCGAGGCGGGTAGTCTCCCCGGCGGTGAGCCTGGTGAGCTCCTCGCCGTAGTAGCGGCCGAGCCGCGTCTCGGCGTCGGGTGAGAGCGTCCGGAACTTGTCCATGGTGAAGACTCGGCCGTAGCGGCCGACCCGCAGGCCGCGGTAGAGCACCGGCGGGCCGGAGGTGACGAAGATCAGCGCCGCGGTCAGGAGCCAGAGCGGTGAGAGGACGAGGAGCGCAGTCGCCGAGACCGCGACGTCGAGCGAGCGGAGAGCCAGGTCGACCGGCCTCGCGTGGAGGCCTTCCTGCGCGAGCTCGGCGTACCGTTCGGCCAGGGACTCGACTTGCACTCGAGCGGCCATCATGTCACGCTCGCGGTCGAAACCGCGTCCGAGGGGAGAGCTTTCATGGCCTGGAAGATGAAGGGCGACTACTTCGAGAACTGCTCCTGCGACATCCTCTGCCCGTGCATCACGTCGTCGATGGCCGGCCCGGCCGACAGCAAGCGCTGCCTCGTCCCGCTCATCTGCCACGTCGACGAGGGCTCGCTCGACGGCGTCGCGCTCGACGGTCTCAACTTCGTCATGGTGGTCGACTCGCCGCAGGTCATGGGCGAGGGAGGCTGGCGCGTCGGCGTCTACCTCGACGAGCGGGCGACTCCGGAGCAGCAGCAGGCGCTCGGCGCCATCCTCTCGGGCGAGCTCGGCGGCCCGCCCTCGATGCTGGCGCCGCTCATCGGCGAGCAGCTCGGGGTGAAGCTCGTCCCGATCCACTACGAGTCGGACGGCACCCGCAGGCGCGCGACGATCCCGGGGATCATGGAAGTCGAAGTCGAGGGCGTGACGAACCCGGGCACCGGCGAGGTCCTCGAGGTCACGAACACGATCCATCCTATGGGCGAGAACCTGCCGATCGCGAAGAGCGTCGTCGGGCGCTACGACGACCCCGACTTCGGCCTGTCCTGGGACAACACGGGCAAGAACGGGCACTACCGCGCCTTCGACTGGGCCGCGTGACGGCTCCCGGCTCCTGACGCGATCCATAAGCTCGGCATAATGAACGCTTATGGATACGCGTCAGCTTGCCGCCTTCTGCGAGGTCGTCGAGCGCCGGAGCTTCTCCCAGGCCGCTGAGCGGCTCGGCGTCACGCAGCCCGCGGTGAGCCTGCAGGTGCGGGCGCTCGAGGAGCGGCTCGGGCGGCGGCTGCTCGACCGCTCCGGCAGGCGTGTCGAGCCGACCGAGGCAGGGCTCCGCCTCTACCGGAGCGCCCAGCGTCTGCTCCAGCTCGAGGCGCAGCTCCTCGACGAGCTGGCCGACGAGGAAGGCGCTCCACTCCAGGGCGAGCTCGCGATCGGCGCATCCACAGGGCCGGGGGCGCACATGGTTCCGCTCCTCCTCTGCGAGTTCGCGAGTCTCCACACCGAGGTCCGGGTTGCGCTCTCCGTCTCCGACACGCAAACCGTCATCGACCGCGTCGCCGGTCGGGAGCTCGAGCTCGGCGTCGTCGGCGCGCTCCGCCCTCACCGGGCGCTCCGCTTCGAACCGCTCGTCCGTGACGAGATCGTCCTCGCCGTCCCGGCCGGGCATCGCTTCGCCGGCCGAGAGGTGACCCCCGCCGAGCTCGGCGGTGAAAGGCTGATCGCGATGCAGGAGGGCGCGGGCGTCCGGCAGGTGATCGAAGCTGAACTCCGTCGCGCGGGCCTGCGGCTACGGGGCCTGGAGCCGAGTCTCGAGCTCGGGCTCCAGGAATCCGTGAAGACTGCCGTGGCGGCC
>JBGPNP010000176.1:0-6070 GCA_041487575.1 Gaiellaceae bacterium
GCCTTCCTCACGCTCGAGCGGCTCGACCCAAAAGCGGATGCGCCGGCCTGACGCTCTTTCGCACCCTGCGCGAGCTCCAAGTGCTCGTCGCCTGCTGGGCCGGCGCCTGCCCGACCTGCAAACGCCGCCTACCCCACTCAACGCCGTATCTTCGACTGCCACCATAACTCAACCTAACGGAGCATTACTAGGGGCCTGTCCGGAAAGCCCCCGCGCGTCGGATGCGGCTGCAAACCGGGCGCCGGCCGCGTCCTCAGTCGCGCCAATATCCCTACATATTGGCGCTCCTTGCGTCCTTGCCGGCGCGCGGTTTTCGCGCGCCCCGGCATCGAGCGGGTTCCCGGACAGGCCCCTAGTCCCACCCGGCCGCGACAAGACTCCCGAGCGAAGCGAAGGGACAAGCTCCGGCCCAGGAAAATGCGCAGCATTTTCCTGGGAGAACTCACGCGGCTCCGGGCCAGAGAACGCCCAGCTCGAGACCGAGCTGCTCGAGGAGGCCGACGGTCTTCTCGTCGAGGGGGATCGACGCAGCGCGCTCCTCGGCGCAGCGGGCCTCCCGCTCCCCGGGGATCATGAAGGCGGGCACCCCGTCGGCCCTCGGGGCTTCGTGGACGGCGCGGACGAGCTGCCGAAGATCCTGCTCGTACTCACCGAGATCGCGAAAGGGAGCGACGGGCACGGCGATGAAGCAGTAGCCGACGTCCTCTCCCTCCGGCGCGGCCGGGTCGAGGGGGATCTCGGGGCTGATCGAGGCGCCGGACAGGCAGGCGGTGAGGACGTCGATCATGAACGCGAGCCCAAACCCCTTGTAGCCCGCCATGGGGAGCACGGCGCCCTCGAGGGCGCACTCGGGGTCGTCGGTCGGCTCGCCGTCCCGCCCGAAGGCCCACGTTTTCGGGATGGGACTGCCCTCCCGCGCCGCGGCCGCGACGCGGCCCCAGGCGACGACGCTCGTCGCCATGTCGAGGGAGGGGAGCGGGACACCCGCCGCCCCCGGTGCCGCGACGGCGAACGGATTCGTGCCGAGGATCGGCCCGAGCGCGCCGAGGGGAGCCATCGACGGCCCGGCGTTGCAGAGCGAGAGCGCCGCGCAGCCCCGTGCCGCGGCCCGGTTCGCGTACCAGGAGGCCGACCCGAAGTGATTCGCGTTGCGCACGACCACGACGGCTGCCCCGGACGCCCACGCCTTCTCGCAGCAGAGATCGACCGCCCACGTTCCCGTGTGGGGCCCCAGCCCGTTGCCGCCGTCCACGAGCGCGGCGGCCGGCGCGTCGACCACGACCGAGGGCCGTGCCGCGCCGTCGATCGAGCCGGAGCGAAGACGGGGGACGTACACGGTGAGGAGAACGACGCCGTGCGTGTCGAAGCCGCGGCGGCTCGAGTCGACGAGACAGGCCGCCGTCGCCTCCGCCGCGTCCGCGGAGGCCCCGGCGCGGCGCAGGACCTCCTCCGCCCACGCGGCCAGCGAGTCGGGGTGATACCGGGGCGGCACCCCGGCAATGCTATTGGCTCAGACCGGTACTGCTTCGAGCGTCGGCGTGTCCGCGAGGAGCCGCTGCGTGTACTCGTCCTGTGGCTGTCCGAGCACACGGTCGACCGGCCCGAGCTCGACGATGCGTCCCTCGCTCATGACCGCGACGCGGTGGGCGATCGAGCGCACGAGCGCCAGGTTGTGCGTGACGAAGAGCATGGCCAGGCCCATCTCGCGCTGGAGACCGCCGAGGAGCTCGACGATCGCCGCCTGGACGGAGACGTCGAGCGCCGACGTGACCTCGTCGCAGATCAGCACCGTGGGCTCGCTGACGAGCGCCCGCGCGATGGCGACCCGCTGCCGCTCGCCGCCGCTGAGCTGATCGGGGTAGCGGTCGGCGACCGAGGCCACGAGCTGGACGCGCTCGAGCGCCACTGCAACTCGCGCGTCGATCTCGCGGCGTCCGAAGTCGAAGAAGAGCCGCAAGGGCTGGCCGACGATCTGACCGACCGTCTTGCGGGGGTTGAGCGAGCTGTACGGGCTCTGGAAGATGTACTGGATCTGCCGTCGCGTCTCGCGATCGCGGGCCCGAGCGCCCGCCGGAAGGAGCTCGCCCCGGAGCCTGACCTCGCCCGTGTAGGCGCGGTGGAGGCCGCCGATGCAGCGGGCGAGAGTCGTCTTCCCGGAGCCGGACTCCCCGACGAGCGCCAGGCACTCCTGCGACTCGATGGCGAGGCTGACGTCGTGGACGACCTGACGCTCCCCGTACCTGGCACTGACGTGGTCGACGGCGAGCAGCCGGTCGTCCGCGCGCAGAGCCGTCAGCTCCTCGGCGGCCGGGCGCCCGTGAGCCGCCTCGGCGAGCACGTCCGCATGCCTGTAGCAGCGCACCTCGTGCAGGTCGGCGATGCGGACGACGGGCGGGAACTCACGCGTGCACTCCTCCCGGGCGTACGTGCAGCGGGGCGCGAAGAAGCAGCCGCTCGGACGGCGGCCCGGACGCGGCGCGTTCCCCGGGATGCCGGCGAGGGCATGGCGGCCGGAGATCACCGGGATCGCCTCGATGAGACGCCGCGCATAGGGGTGGGCGGACGACTGGAAGAGGACGCTCCGCGGCCCGGCCTCGACGATCCGCCCGGCGTACATGACGGCGACCCGGCGTGCGAGCGACGCGACGACCGCGAGGTCGTGGCTGACGTAGAGCGCGGCCACGCGGTGGATCTCGCAAAGGTTTCGGACCGTGTCGAGGACGTGCGCCTGCGTCGTCACGTCGAGCCCGGTCGTCGGCTCGTCGAGGACGATCACGCGCGGGCGGCAGGCAAAAGCCATCGCCAGGCCGACGCGTTGCTGCTGGCCGCCCGAGAGCTGGTGCGGATAGCGCTTCAGGAAGCGGCCCTCGGGCGGCAGGAGCACCTCGTCCATCATCTCGAGCAGCCGCACGCGCCGCTCCTCGCCCGAGTTGCCGTACCGGTGCGCGGCGAGAACCTCGTCGAGCTGCTTCTCGATTCGCAGCGCCGGGTTGAGTGCCGACCCGGGATCCTGGGGGACGTACGAGACGGTGCGGCCTCGCAGCGCCCGCAGCTCCGCAGTCGAGAGCTCGAGGATGTTCCGGCCCTCGATGCGGATCTTCCCGCCCGTGATCCGAGCGCCCCGCCTGCAATGCCCCATGAGCGCGAGCCCGACCGTCGTCTTGCCCGACCCCGACTCCCCGACGAGGCCGAGCACCTCGCCCGCCTCGATCTGGAAGGAGACCTCATCGACGATGTCGACGCCCTGACTTTCCACCTCGATCCGGAGGTCCTCGACCTCGACCACGAACCCGTCCCAAGCCGGCGCGCTCACCGGTCGATGCCGCCCCGCTCGATCCCGATCGAGGCCCGCGACAGCCCGTCTCCGACAAGGCTGACGCCGATCGTCAGGAGGCCGATCGCCGACACGGGCGCGACGACCGCCCACGGGTTGATCTCGAGGCCCTGACGGTTCTCGTTGATCATGAGCCCCCAGTCCGCTGCGGGAGGCTGCAGGCCGAACCCCAGGAAGCTCAGGCCGGCGATGAGCGCGATCGAGAACGTCAGCCGGAGGCTCGCCTCGACCATGAGCGGGCTCGTGATGTTCGGCAGGAGCTCGCCGAAGATGATCTTGGTGCGCGACTCGCCGAGCGCCTCGGCGGCGTGGACGAAGTCGCGCTCGACGACCTGGATCGCGGCGCCGCGCGTAACCCGCGCGATCCGAGGCGCGGTGGTGATGCCGACGACCATTACGAGCAGCCAGAGCTTCGGCCCGACCGTCGCGACCGCGACGAGCGCCAGCACGATCTGCGGGAAGGCGAGGAGGACGTCCATCCCGCGCATGAGCACGTCGTCGAGGATCGAGCGGGAGTGCGCCGCGAGGAGCCCGACGGCCACCCCGAGCACGAGGCCGATCCCCGTCGCGAGCGCCGAGAGCGCGAGCACGGACCGGCCGCCCCAGAGGAATCGGCTGAGGACGTCGCGCCCGAGCGTGTCGGTCCCCAGCCTTGCCCCCGCCGTCGGCGGTGCGTATGGAGGGGCGAACGCCTGCCCGGGAATGTTCGCGGTCTTATCCGGCGCGTAAGGCGCAAAGAGCGGCCCGATCACGGCGAGGCCGACGAGCAGGATGACGATCGCGAGCCCGATCTTCGTCCGGCCCTGCCGCCATGCCCCCTGGAGGAGGAGCACGAGCGGCCGGTGTCGCCTGGGCTCCGGCTCCGCCGCTGCGGCCGGCGCGACGGCGATCGTCGACTCGCTCATGAGAGCGACGTCCGCAGGCGCGGCGTGATGAGGATCGTGACGACGTCCGCGACCAGGTTCAGGACGACGTAGATGCCCGCGATGATCATGGCAAGCGCCTGCACGACCGGGATGTCCTGGTTGTGGACGGCATCGACGAGCGCCGCGCCGATGCCGGCGTAGCCGAAGACGAACTCGACGACGACGATCCCTCCGGCGAGGTAGGCGAGGTTCAAGGCGATCACCTGGATCGTCGGGCCTAGCGAGTTCGGGAGGGCGTGCCGCCAGACGACCTTGCTCTCTCTCAGGCCCTTGAGGCGCGCCATCTCGATGTAGTCGCTCTCGAGCACCTCGACCATCGAGGCGCGCATGATGCGCGAGATGTACGGCACGACGGCGACGACAAGCGTGAGCGTCGGCAGGACGAGCTCTTTCGGGTAGTTCCAGGGAGCTTGGTCGGGCGGGATGATCGCGACCGGCGGCAGGAGGAGCCAGACCACCGTCCCGAAGAGGACGACGAACACGATCCCGACGACGAACTCAGGGAGCGCGGCGAGCGCGAGCGTGACGACGGACATCACATGGTCGAACGGCCCGTCCCGGCGCCGAGCGGACATCGCGCCGATCAGGATGGAGAGCGGGATGCTGATCAACGCGGCCACGAGGACGAGGAACGCCGAGTTCTCGATCCGCCCTCCCAGGAGCGAGGACGACTTGCTGCAGCAAACCGGCTGCCCGGCAGCAAGCGACGTGCCGAAATCCCCCCTGACGAAGCCCGAGAGCCAGTGCCAGTACTGACTGGCCACCGGTCGGTTGAGGCCGAGCTGCTGGCGGAGCGCCGCGAGCGAGTCGGGCGTCGCGTTCTTGCCGAGGATCGCCCGGGCCGGATCGCCGGGGAGCCCCTGCGTCGCCGCGAAGATGACGACCGAGACGACGAGGAGGGTCAGGACGCCGAGCAGGAGCCGCCTGATGACGAAGCCCGAGATGCCTCGCAGGAGCTTCATGCGGTCAGTGGGCGCGAGTCACGACCCGGCAGGCCGAGGCGCCGTAAACGGGCCCCGGCCTGCCGGACTCCTCGCCGCTAGACAAAGTAGATGGTGCGGAACCCGTTCCCGTACTTGTTGAGGTCGAGCGTGCCGCGATCGATCTTCAAGCCGCCGATCTTCGTGCTGACGCCGTCCACGAGGTTCTTGAAGAAGGGGATGATCTCGCCACCCTGGTCGTAGCTGAGCTTCTGCATCTCCTTGATGAGCTCGCAACGCTTCTTCAGGTCGACCGTTCCGCCGGCCTGCTTGTAGAGGCTGATGTACTTCGCGTTGTTGAAGTGGCTCTCGTTGTACGTCGAGTCCGGAAGGTTCGAGAGCGCCACCTGAGCCAGGTAGTTGCGCGTTCCCCAGAAGTCGGAGGAGAGCGTCCACTTGAGGTAGTTGTCGCCGTAGAACGTCCCGCTGTCGAGTTGCTTGACGTTGATGGTGACCCCGGCGGCCTTCGCGTTCTCGGCGAAGATCTGGGCTCCCTCGACCATGCCGACGTCCTCGGGGGTGGTGTTGAAGTCGATGGTGAGGCCCTCCTGCCCGGCCGCCTTGAGGAGCGATTTCGCCTGCTCGGGGTCGTACTTGCGCTGCGGGAACTCATCGCCCGCGTAGCAGAGGTCGAAGGGCCCGAAGATGTCGTTCCCGACGCGACCGTGGCCGGAGAGGCCCTGTGCAACCATCTGGGGCCGGTTGGCGAGGAGCTTGAACGCGACGCGCACCCTCGCGTCAGTGAATGGCGGTGTGTCGACGCGCATGAGGATCGGGTTCCAGGCCCCCGTCGGCGCCTCGTAGATCTTGAGCCCGGACCGCTTCTGGAC
>JBGPNP010000177.1:0-6051 GCA_041487575.1 Gaiellaceae bacterium
GGATCGAGATGACGCGCCTGCCGATGACGCCGGAGTCGGTCCTCGGGGCGATCGACCGTCGCGGAACTGGGGCGCGAGCGTGACGAGGCCGAGCCGAGCCACACCCCCACCCAGGGCGGGGCGGCGGGGGGCCGCCGCCCCAGTCGTCCCCACCGCCGTGGGCGGTGCCGCCACCCCTCACCCGGCTCCAGGCTACCGCCGAGATGCGCGCACGAGTGTCGCAGCCTGTGCCGATTCGGGGGCGAGAACGTGACAATTCGCGCCGGCCGAGGCCAGAGGCCGTGAGGATTCGCTTCACGCTAAACGGCGCCCGCGTCGCTGTCGACGCCCGGACCGACGAGACGCTCGTGGATGTCCTCCGCCGCGGACTCGGCGTTGTGAGCGTCCGTGAGACCTGCGGAATCGGCGTCTGCGGCGCCTGCACTGTCCTCGTCGACGGCGAGACGATCTCGAGCTGCCTCCTGCTCGCGCCGCTCGCCGACGGCCGTGAGGTCACAACCGTCGAGGGGCTCGGGGGCGATCACCCCGTCCAGCACGCCTTCTCCGACGCGCACGCGTTCCAATGCGGCTACTGCACACCAGGGATGATCCTCACTGCCGTCCGGCTGCTCGAGGAGAGCCCGCACCCGACGGATGAGGAGATCCGCCTCGGCCTCGCCGGCAACCTCTGCCGCTGTGGCTGCTACGTGAAGATCATCAACGCCGTGAAGCGAGCCGCATCCTGATGCCGACGCTCTTCGACCTTCACCACCTCGGTCATCCCAAGGTGATCGGCTCGTACCTCCTCGACGGGGACGAGCCCGCGCTCCTCGACTGCGGGCCGGCAACTTGCGCTGACACCCTCGTGGCGGCCCTCGCCGACGCGGGACTCCGGCTCACGGACGTCAACCACCTCCTCCTCACCCACATCCACCTTGACCATGCCGGAGCCGCGGGCGTCCTCGTCCGCCGCCACCCTGGCCTCCGGGTGCATGTCAGCGAGATCGGCGCGCCCCACCTCGTCGACCCGAGCCGCCTCGAGCGGAGCGCCCGGCGGCTGTACGGCCAGGACTTCGACCTCCTCTGGGGCGAGCTCACGCCGGTGCCGGAGGAGAACGTCCGCGTGATCGGCGACCGACTCCTCGGCCTCGAGGCCTTCCCGGCGCCGGGCCACGCGGCGCACCAGGTCGCCTTCCTCGCTCCCGACGGCTCGTGCTACGCGGGCGACGCGACCGGCGTCCGGATCCATCCGGCAACGTACGTCGCGCCCATGACGCCGCCGCCGGGCGTCGACCTCGAAGGCTGGGAGCGCACGCTCGCCGAGATCGCGCGCCGCCGGCCGGCGCGGCTCTGCGTCGGGCACTTCGGCGTCTTCGAGGACCCCGCCGAGCACCTCGCGCGCCTGCGAGAGGGTCTGGCGCGCTGGGCGGAGCGTGTGCGTACGGGCGTGGGCGACCAGGAGTTCGTCGCCGCCGCCAGGGCTGAGATCCCGGCCGAGGCCGACCCGCTCACCGCCGAGGCCTACCAGCGCGCGGCGCCGGCCTGGCAGTCGTACCTTGGCCTCCTCCGCTACTGGGACAAGCGGGCCGAGGCGGCCGCACTGTGACCACCAACGAGCAAGGAGAGCAGGCATGCCCTACGTCGTAACGGCCAAGTGGACGGCGAAAGCAGGCGAGGAGGAGGCGGTCGCCGAGGCCGTTCGGAACCTCGTCCGCCCGTCGCGCGCCGAGCCCGGGATCCTCTTCTACCAGCCGCACCGGGACCCCGAGAACCCGCGCGTCTTCTTCTTTTACGAGCAGTACGCCGACCCGGGCGCCTACGAGGCCCATGTGGCTTCGGAGCACTTCAAGCGTTGGGGGTTCGGCGAGGCCATCCCGCGGCTCGAGGACCGGGAGCGCGCCTTCTACGAGACCTGGGACATCTAGACCCCGTTGCGGCTCAGCCGAACCGGGCTCCTCGTCGCGCTCTTCCTGGGTGCGCTTGCGCTCCGACCGCAGATCGTGGGCATCGGGCCGCTGCTGCCGAGGATCCAGGACGACCTCGACGTCTCGCACGCGGTCGCCGGGCTGCTGGGCACGATTCCGGTGCTCTGCATGGGCCTCTTCGCCCCGCCGGCGCCGTATCTCGTCGCGAGGCTCGGCACGCGTCGCGCGATCGCGCTCTGCCTCGCTCTCATCGGCGGGTTCGGGCTCGCCCGCGCACTCGTCCCGCCCGCGATCGGCGTCATCCTGCTGACCTTCGGCGTCGGCGTTGGGATCGGCTTCGCGGGCGCGCTCATGCCTGTGGCCGTGAAGGAGCGCTTCGCCGACCGGCCGGCCTTCGCCACGGGCGTCTACACGATCGGGATCAACGTCGGCTCGGCCATCTCGGCCGTGGTCGCCGTCCCGCTCGCTGCTCTCGCCGGCGGCTGGCGTGCCTCGTTCGTCGTCTTCTCGGGCGTGACGCTCGCTCTCGTCGCCGTCTGGCTCATGCAGACGGCGCGCGAGCCCGGGCACATCCGGCCCCCGGCCCGCCCGCCGCGGCTGCCCCTCCGGAGCGGCGTGGCCTGGATGCTCGTCGTCCTCTTCGGGCTCCTCGGCACGATCTTCTACGGCCTCAACTCGTGGCTCCCCGACTCCTACGTCGAGCGCGGCTGGAGCGAGCACTCGGCCGGCGGGCTGCTCGGCGTCTACAACATCTCGGCTCTCCCCGGGAGCCTCGTCATCTCGTGGCTCGCAGACCACGTCGGCTCCCGGCGGCTCTGGTTCGCGACTGCGTCCGGGCTCATGCTCGGGGGGCTCCTGGGCGTCGTCCTGCTCCCGGGCGGCGCCTGGCTCTGGGTCGTGATGATGGGCTTCGCGAACGGCGCGCTCTTCACGCTCGTCATGACGCTCCCGCTCGACGTCTCAGACGAGCCGGCGGACGTCGGCGCCGTGGCCGGGCTCATGCTCGGCGCCGGCTACTGCCTCTCGGCGATCGCGCCCTTCGCGCTCGGCGCCGTCCGCGACGCGACGGGCAGCTTCACGTCCACGCTCTGGGTGGTCGTCGCAGCCGGCGGCACGCTCTTCTCCGCCTCGCTCTTCCTCACGCGTGAGCGTCTTCACCGTGGCGTCCGCGGCGCTCCGGCTGCAGCAGGCGGCTCAGGATGACGTTGACGGCCCAGACGATGAGCGTCGCCGCGACGATCGACCCGAAGCCGCCCACCTCGAAGTCGGGGACGATCGCGTCCGTGAGCCAGAGCATAAGCATGTTGACGAAGAAGAGCGCGACGCCGAGCGTAAGCACGACCGCGGGCAGGGCGATCAGGATGACGAGCGGCCTGACGACCGCGTTCACGAGCGCGAAGACGAGCCCGGCGAGGAGGAGCGTCCACCAGCTGTTCCCGTAGGTGACGGCGGGCACGATCCAGGCGGCGGCGAAGAGCGCGAGAACGTTCACGAGCCAGGAGTAGGCGAGGCGGCTAGAACTTGCCGAAGCGCTCATACGCCTCGAGCGGGGCCAGGCCCTGGCGGACGGCGTCGCGGACGGCGTTCTCCGTCCCCACGACGGACTCCGCCCGGGAGAGCACCTCCTCGACGCGCGCCGCGGGGATGACGACGACGCCGTCCGCCTCGCCGACGACGTATTCGCCGGTCGTCACCCGGACGCCGCCGATCTCGACCTCGTGCCCCCAGGCGACGCAGTCCCAGCGCGGCACCGAGTCCTGCGGCGTCGCGTGGCGGCAGAAGACCGGGAACCCCTCCCGGACGATGAAGTCGACGTCGCGGGTGCCGCCCTCAGGGACGACTCCGACCGCCCCGCGCGCACGGAGCGAGACGGCCGAGAGCTCCCCGAACAGGGCGCAGCTCCAGTCGTTCGTCTGGTAGACGGCCACGTGGCCGGGCGGCACGGCGCCGAGCATCTCGAGGATGCGCTGGACGACGGCTCGTAAGGGTTGCCCGGGTGCGGTCGGCCCTCGACCGCGAACGCCGGCCCGGCGAGCCGCATCCCGGGCGCGAGCGGCGCGATCTCGGCCGGAAGAGTCTGGTGCTCGAGCCCGATCCCGTCGAGAACGTCGGTCAGAGCTGCCGTGTAGACGACTTCGAAGCGGCGCGCCAGGTCTGGCCAGTCGGTCATGGGGTACGCCCGTGCTCGCGGAAGTGCCCGATCGTCTCACGGACGGCGACATCGAAGGGGGTGACCGGCGCAGGGTGGACGTGCGCCTCGAACTCCTCGGGGAACGGGAGGTGGGCGTCGGCGAACTCGATCTTGCCGGCAACCTCGGGGGCGGCAGCCTCGATCGCGGCGACGACGTCGCGCATGTGCGTCGCCGGGCCGCCCAGGTTCCCGACGCGGGCTCCCTCGCTCAGGCTCCGGCTCGCCGAGACGAATGCGGCCGCTGCGTCGGGCGCGTAGTGGTACTGCGCCCGCCCGCCGAAGCCGATGCGATAGCCCTCGCCTCGCGCGGCGGCCGCCATCGCGATCGTCGGGCCGGCGGTGAGGCCCGTGTCGCGGCCGGGCCCGTAGACGATGTAGGGGCGGAGGCCGACACTCGGCACGCCGTCGTCGCGCCAGTAGATCCCGGCCGTCCCCTCGTTCGCGAGCTTGTGGACGCCGTAGTGCGTCACGGGGTGGCCGTCCGCGCCCTCGGCGACGCGGACGCCGTCGGCCGCGTCGTAGATCGCGGCCGAGCTCGCGTAGACGACGCCGTTCACGCGGTCGCGGCGGCGCTTGACCGCCTCGAAGACGTTGACCGTGCCGACGACGTTCACGTGGGCGCCGCGCGGTGGGTCGGCCTTCGCGAGCGGGATGAGCATCGCGGCGAGGTGGACGACGTTCGTGATCTCGTGCTCGTCGAGGGCGCGCTCGACGGCGGCGAGATCGGTGATGTCGCCCTGGAGGAAGGTTACCCGCGCGAGCTCCTCCGGCGTCAGGACGAGCTCGAGGCGATGCCGGCTCGTGCCGAGGTCGAAGGCGACGACAGCGGCGCCCTCGCGGACGAGCTGCCGGCCCGCCCACGCCCCGATGCAGCCGAGCGCGCCCGTGATCAGGAAGCGCTCAGGCACGAGCCCCGAGGGCGGCCAGGCGCTCCCCGACGGTCCGCTCCTCCTCGGCGGTGAGCTCGCGGAGCGGCGGCCGCACGGCCGAGCGCGGCAGGCCCGAAAGCAGGTGGAGGACGAGCTTGAGCGCCGACTGGATCGGGAGCCCGTCGACGAGCGCCCGCACCTCCGCGATCGGCTCCTGCTTCGACGCGTCGCCGGCCCGCACGGCCTCGAACTCTTCGGGGAGGACGTTCGCCGTCGCCGAGATGACGCCGGGGCCGCCAGCCGCGTAGGCCTTCGCGGCAAGCCCGTCGCTCCCGTTCAGGATCGCGAGCCCGGGGAACTCCGCGATCAGGCGGACTGTGTGGTCGAAGTCGCGGCCGGAGTCCTTGACGCCCGCGACCTTCGGCCCGAAGCGCTCGACGAGCGCATGGATCGTCTCGACCTCGATCGCGACCCGGGTCTGGCGCGGGATGTGGTAGAGGACGACGCGGGCCTCGCCGGGGAGAGCGGCGAGGAGGCGCGAGTAGTACTCGGTCACGCCGGTCGCCTCGGGCACGTAGTAGGTCGGCGGCGCGACGAGCACCGCGAGCGCGCCCTCCTCGACGGCGAACCGCGAGAGCTCGATCGTCTCGGGGAGGTTCGTGCAGCCGGTGCCGGGGACCTGCACGAGGCCGCCTCGCGCGGCGAGGTGCCGGATGACCTGCTTGCGCTCCGCGACGGAGAGCGAGGCGCCCTCGCCGGTCGTCCCCATCGGCGAAAACGTGCGGACACCGCGCTCGCCGAGCCAGTCCAGGTGCGCGTCGAGGAGGCCGAAGTCGACCTCGCCGCCGCCCGGCGCGAAGGGCGTCAAGAGCGCCGGAATCGTTCCCTCGAGCCGGCTCAATACGTCGCCCTCCCGCCTGAGATGTCGAAGGTCGCGCCTGTCGAGAACGAGAGCTCCTCGCTCGCGAGGAAGCAGACGAGGCTCGCGACCTCCTCGGGCCTGCCGACCCGCCCGAGCGGGACCCGCGCGACCATGTAGTCGACGTGCTCCTGGCTGAGGCCGTCGAGGATCGGCGTCTGGATCACC
>JBGPNP010000178.1:0-6039 GCA_041487575.1 Gaiellaceae bacterium
ACGTCGACTTCGTCGAGGGCGAGGCGGAGCGGCTTCCGTTCGAGGACGGGAGCTTCGACGTCGTCATCTCGAACGGTGTCATCGACCTCGTCCCCGACAAGGACGCCGTCTTCTCGGAGATCTTCCGCGTGCTCGCGCCGGGCGGGCGGATCCAGATCGCCGACGTGACGATCCAGGTGCCGGTGAGCGAGGAGGGACGGCGCAACATCGACCTCTGGACCGGCTGAATCGCCGGGGCTCTGCTGGAGGCAGAGTACGCGGCGTTCCTCGAGCGACACGGGTTCGAGCGGATCGAGACCGGCGACCTCGTCGAGACGTACGCCCGCTCGGCGTTCGAGGACACCCGCCGGAAGGCCGAGAAGTTCGGCGCCCGCGGCACGACGGTGAAGGCGTACAAGCCGGCGGGGTAGTCTTGGCGGTCGTGGTCGAGACCTCGACGCCGACCAAGGAGCGCCTGCACGACGGCTCGGGGACAGGCTCCGGCGGTCCGACCCGTGTGATCGTGCTGAACGACGACCACAACACGTTCGAAGGCGTCGCGTCCGCGCTCGCGGGCGTCATCCCCGGCGTCTCGTACGACCACGGGATGCGCCTCGCGAATGTGATCCACGTCACCGGGCAGGCGATCGTCTGGTCGGGGCACGGCGAAGCGGCCGAGCACTACTGGTCACGCCTCCGGGCGCGTGGGCTCACGATGGCCCCGCTCGAACGCTGACCGGTCCCGGAACGGGACTCGGCAGCGGTCTGCCAGAATGCCCCTCTCTTGAAGACGACCGTCGAAGAGCTGCCAGAGAGTCGCGTCCGCCTCGAGGTCGAGGTGGCCGAGGCTGACGTCAAGCACGCGATCGAGCACGCGGCCTCGGACCTCGCCGGCACGATCAAGGTCCCCGGCTTTCGCAAGGGGAAGGTTCCCGTCCCGGTCGTCGTGGCGCGGGTCGGTCGCGACACGGTCTGGGAGGAGGCCGTCAAGAGCCACATCGACGGCTGGTTCTGGAACGCGGCCGCGTCGTCGGGGATCAGGCCCGTCGCCGACCCGGAGGTCGAGCTCGGCGAGCGACCTGGCCCGGCCGGGACGTTCACGTTCACGGCCACTGTCCCGGTCGTGCCGAAGCCCGAGCTCGCCGACTGGGCCGGGCTCGAAGTCCCGGGCGCCGAGCCGGACGTACCGCCCGAGCTGGTCGACGCGGAGATCGACGCTCTCCGCTCGAGCGTCGCCGAGCTCGTGCCGGCGAACGACCGCCCGGTCAGAGAAGGCGACACCGTCGTCCTCGACATCGAGGGCACCGAGGCGCACCGCGACTACGTCGTCGAGGTCGGGACGGGCAGGCTCCTGGAGGAGCTGGAGGAGGGGCTCGTCGGCATGTCCGCCGGCGAGTCGAAGGAGATCGAGATCGAGATGGCCGACGGGACGACGGAGAAGGCCGAGCTCACCGTCAAGGACGTGAAGGAGAAGGTGCTCCCGCCCGGCGACGACGATCTCGCGAAGGCGGCGAGCGAGTTCGACACGCTCGCGGAGCTCCGGGCCGACATCGAGGCGCGCCTGCGCGAGCAGCTCGAGGCCGAGCTCGAGGGTCAGTTCCGTGAGGCCGCCGTCGACGCCCTCGTTGACGCCTCGACCTTCGACGCGAAGGCGATGGAGCCGCTCGTCGAGCGCCGGACGCGCGAGCTCGTGCGCGGCCTCGTCCGCTCGCTCGAGCGCCGCGGCGTCTCCGTGGAGGTCTACATGGCGGCCACGGGTCAGACGGAGGAGCAGGTCGTCGGCCGGCTGCGCGCCGAGGCCGACCGCTCGCTCCGCCGTGAGCTCGCGCTCGAGGCGGTGGCCGAGCAGGCCGGCGTCGAGGTGGCGGACGGCGAGGTCGAGCAGCTCATTCGCGAGCAGGCGGCCGAGGCCGGGGACGACCCGGACGAATCCATCTCGGTGATGCGGGAGCAAGGCGGCTTCGAGCAGCTCCGCGGCGACCTTCGTCTGAAGAAGGCGCTCGACGAGGTCGTCGCCGGCGCCAAGAAGATCCCCGTCGAGCTCGCCCGCGCCCGAGAGAAACTATGGACACCCGGGAAGGAGAAGGGCCCCGTGGAGACAAAGATCTGGACGCCCGGAAGCGAGGAGGAAAGATGAGTCCGTTGATCCCGATGGTGGTCGAGCAGACGTCGCGAGGCGAGCGTGCGTTCGACATCTACTCGCGACTGCTCAACGAGCGGATCATCTTCCTCGGGACGCCGATCGACGACCAGATCGCCAACCTCATCATCGCGCAGCTCATCCACCTCGAGTCCGAGGACCCGGACAAGGACATCTCCATCTACGTCAACACGCCCGGCGGCTCGGTCTACGCCGGCCTCGCCATCTACGACACGATGCAGTACGTCAAGTGCGACATACAGACGATCTGCGTCGGCATCGCCATGTCGATGGGGGCGCTTCTCCTCGCCGGCGGGGCGAAAGGGAAGCGGATGGCGCTCCCGAACTCCAAGATCCTCATCCACCAGGTCTCGGCAGGCTTCCAGGGGCAGGCGACCGACATCGAGATTCAGGCGCGCGAGACGCTCAACCTCAAGCGCCGTCTCGAGGAGATCATCGCCGAGCACACCGGCCAGCCTCTCGAGAAGGTCTCGAAGGACATGGAGCGCGACTACTTCATGACCGCCGAAGAGTCCAAGGAGTACGGAATCCTCGACAACGTCGTCGCGCACCGCTAGGAAAAAGTCTGATTTCGCGCTACAAGGTAAGGAGACATGGCCCGCGCCACCGACGGTAACGAGCAGCTCCTCTGCAGCTTCTGTGGGAAGAGCCAGCGGCAGGTCAAGAAGCTCATCGCCGGGCCGGGCGTCTACATCTGCGACGAGTGCATCGATCTCTGCAACGAGATCATCGACGAGGAGCTGACGGCCCCGGCCCAGCTCGACCTCGACAACCTTCCGCGCCCGAAGGAGATCTACTCCGTTTTGGCCGACTACGTCGTCGGGCAGGAGGAGGCGAAGCGCACGCTCTCCGTCGCCGTCTACAACCATTACAAGCGCATCCAGATGACGACGAACGACGGCGAGGTCGAGCTCCAGAAGTCGAACATCCTCCTGCTCGGGCCGACCGGCTGCGGCAAAACGCTCCTTGCGCAGACGCTCGCTCGCATCCTCAACGTGCCCTTCGCGATCGCCGACGCGACCGCGCTCACCGAGGCCGGCTACGTCGGCGAGGACGTCGAGAACATCCTCCTGAAGCTCATCCAGGCCGCCGACTTCGACGTGAAGAAGGCGGAGACCGGGATCATCTACATCGACGAGGTGGACAAGATCGCGCGCAAGGCGGACAACCCGTCGATCACGCGCGACGTCTCCGGCGAGGGCGTGCAGCAGGCGCTTCTGAAGATCCTCGAGGGGACGGTGGCGTCCGTGCCGCCGCAGGGTGGGCGCAAGCACCCCCACCAGGAGTTCCTCTCGATCGACACGACGAACATTCTGTTCATCTGCGGCGGGGCGTTCGCGGGCCTGGAGAAGATCATCGCGAAGCGGATCGGCAAGAACTCGGTCGGCTTCGGCGCCGACGTCAAGTCACGCCGCTCGGTCGAGACGAGCGAGCTCCTGTCCCAGGTCATGCCGGAAGATCTGCTCGCCTACGGTCTCATCCCCGAGTTCATCGGGCGCCTGCCGGTCGTGTCGGCCGTGCACCAGCTCACCCGCGAGGACCTCGTCGCCATCCTGCTCGAGCCGAAGAACGCGCTCGTCAAGCAGTACCAACGCTTCTTCAGCTACGACCACGTCGAGCTCTTGTTCATGGAGGACGCGCTCTGGGAGATCGCCGACAAGGCGCTCCAGCGTGAGACGGGCGCCCGCGGCCTCCGCTCGATCATCGAGCACGCGCTCCTCGACGTCATGTTCGAGCTGCCGTCGCGCAAGGACGTCAACAAGTGCGTAATCACGAAGGAGACGATCCTGCGCGACATCCGCCCGACGCTCGTCACCGAGGGCGGCCGCAACCTCGAGCCCGACGACCTGATCGAAGAAAGCGCCTAAGCGCCCGAAAATCTGGCGATTTTCGGGCGAGGTTCGAGTTAGTCCCTTCGGCTTCGCCTGGGGGAGGAGACCCTGGGCTGCGTGCGAGGCGATCGGGACGATTCGCTGAAACGGTACGGACGCCGGCGGTTGGAGCCCGGAGGCGCCTATGCCTTTCGTCGAGGCAAGGTCATCGCAGAGGTGGGGGTGGGTCTCGAACTTGTGCGGGCGCGTGACCAGCCTCACCCCGGGCTCGCGAAGCCTTCCGCTAAAGCTGCGGCCGTAAGCCGCTCGTCGAAGCAGGCGAACGCTGTGACGCCTGGTTCGGCCCGCCGGGCGGCGATGGCCGAGGCGAGCTGGACGGCGTCGTAGGCTCTGAGCGGATGCCTGGCCGCGCAACGGGCTGCCTCGTCGAGGAC
Organism: Gaiellaceae bacterium; assembly: GCA_041487575.1. Classification (GTDB taxonomy): domain Bacteria; phylum Actinomycetota; class Thermoleophilia; order Gaiellales; family Gaiellaceae; genus JBGPNP01. Next base: position 4,407 of record JBGPNP010000178.1, read on the forward strand.
GTCGTCAGTGACTCCGATCCTTACGAGCACGGGCTCAGCCTCGGTTCCGAACCAGTCTCGCTCGAATGCCTGGACGAGCACCGCCGCATCCTCGCGGGAAAGCTCGCCGATCCGGTGCTTGCGCCACAGGGCTGAAGGCACTTCCACCCGCGCAAACGCCGACAAGACCGCGAGCGGGAGCCCTCGAACCGCGCTGCCCCCGCTCGTCGGCGTAGAGCTTCACGAGCGCCGAGCTGTCGTAGAAGACGCTCGGCCGCGACCTTCGGACACGAGCTGCGAGAGGTGCGTCCCCTTGCCGGCGGCCTTGCGGGCACGCGCGACTCGCTCCGGGTCCGGACGAGGGGTCTCATGCGGGCGGGGCTCTGCCAGTAGCCCGGCGCGGGCGAGGCGGGAGCGGATGCGCTCCGCCTCCGTGTCGGCCAGGTCAGGGTTGACCGCGGCCCCGAGCACCGCGAGAACCCAGGCGTTCACACTTCGCCCGGCGGCGGCCGCGTGGGCCTTCACATCCTGTGCGAGCTCGTCGTCGAGCCGGAGTGCGAGCCGCGCCATGCTTGCATGATCGCAGGCACGAATTGCGCTAGGTGGGTCGCCAGGCGATCGAGACCACTTCGACCGGCTCCTCGAAGCCCTTGAGCGTCTCGGTACGGGTCTCGGAGAGCGCGAAGCGCCCGTCGCAGTCGGCGCACACCTTGCTCGCGACGATCTCGCCGCCCTGCGCGAGCGACGCGATGCGGGCGGCGGCGTGGATGCCCGCGCCCTCGTAGTCGCCGGCGCGCTCGGTCGCCTCCGCCGTGTGGAGGCCGATGCGGAGGTGGAACGGCAGCTCTGCGTCGACGACGCGCTGGATCGCCACCGCCGCTTCGATTGCCGCGAGCGGGCTGTCGAACGCCGCGAAGTAGCCGTCGCCGATCGTCTTCACGACCTCACCGCCGCCGTCGGCGATCGCTACGCCGAGGAGCTCGTTGTGCTTTCGGAGGAGGTTCTTCCACTTCGCCTCGCCGAGCTGCTCGGCCCACTTCGTCGAGTCGACGATGTCCGTGAACATGAACGTTCTGGTCACACGCTTGCCCGTGTCCACGCCGAGCATCTGGGCAGCGCGCTCGGCGTCGAGCCGAGCCCCCAGCTCCTCGAAGGTCTTACGCGCGGCTCGGAGCTCGCGCATGGCCGCGTCCTCGTCGCCCGTGCGGCGATAGGCCTCCGCGAGGCGAAGCCGGACTCGGGCCGCGTCGTAGGGAGCGTTTGCCTCCTCGTTCCACTTCCGGAACGCAGCCCGCAGATGGTTGATCGCCGACTCGACGTTGCCGTCGGCCAGTTCCACGGCCCCGCGCGCCGACGAGGCGCGGGCGAGGAGCGCGTCCGTGTCGTGCACGCGTGCGATCTCGAGCAACTCGTCCTTCGCGGCCCGCGCCTGCTCGACGTTCCCTGCGGCCAGCCCGATCTCCACCTGGGCGGGCAGGAGGCGCGCCCGGTGGAGCGGAAGGAGCGAGTCGTCGCCGAGGGCTACGCGGATCGAGAGAGCCGCGGCGTCCGCCCTGCCTTCGGCCAGGCGAAGGAGCGACAGGCCGGGCTCAGGGTTGCGCCCGAGCTCGTGAGCCTGGTCGAAGGCTTCCTGGGCCTCCTTCAGGCGGCCGAG
>JBGPNP010000179.1:0-5980 GCA_041487575.1 Gaiellaceae bacterium
ATCGCGACGCGCTGCTGCTCCCCGCCCGAGAGCGTCCCGGCCCGCTGGCGCCCGCGCTCGCGCAGGCCGAAGGCGTCGAGCGCGCGCTCGACGGCCGCCCCGACCCTGCGCCGGCCCGCGAGCCGGAGACCGAGAGCGACGTTCTCCTGTGCGCTCAGCTCCGGCCAGAGGTTGCCGCTCTGGAAGACGATCGCGACGTCACGCGAGCGGTAGCTCGCCAGCTCCGACTCGTCGAACCGCGCGAGCGAGCGGCCGAAGACGCGGACGTCGCCGGCCGAGGCCTCGTCGAGCCCGCCCGCGAGGTGGAGCATGGTGCTCTTCCCCGAGCCGGAGGGCCCGAAGACGGCCACGAGCTCGCCAGGGTCGATCCTGAGATCAAGGCCCCGGAGCGCCACAGTCTCGGCGGGGCCGGACCGGTAGATCCTGAAGACGTCGTGAAACTCGAGCGCGCCCCAGGAGATCTCCGTCCGCTCGGGCTCGCGGTAGAGGCTCCTCAGCGCCACCTGAAGCTCTCGATCATCAGCCGGTAGGCGTCGACGTTGTCGACCCCCTTCGGCGTGCCGAGATCCACGACGGCCTCCCTGCCGCCGCGGAAGAGGTAGTAGCGGTCGACGACCAGCGTGACGCGCTTCCCCGTGACCGCATTGGGTGCGCTCTCGGTCGTGTAGGCGGCCTTGAACGCAGGGGCGCCGGCGATCGTCAGCGGCTTGGGGCCGTGCTCGACGCGCGCGCCTGCCAGCCTCGAGAGGTCGCTGCGGATGCCCGCGGCCGTCGGCGTCGGCGCCTTCGTGACGACGACCCGGACGATGTTGTTCTTGTCCCGGAAGGTGACGCTCGAGCCGCTTCCGCTCTGCGCCCAGCCCTCCGGGTACTTGATCGAGTAGCCGGCCGCCGGGTCCTGGAAGGTGAGGAAGACCTGGTTGTCGGGTATGTCGCCTGCCGTTGCCGAGGTCGCCTCGGCCTGCAGCGCCGAGGCCCCGCCCGTCGAGGCTTCGGTGGCCGCCGGGGCGGTCGAAGCCGGCGGGGTGGACGGCGACGGCGTGCCCTTCTTCGCAGCGCCGCCGCAGCCAGCGAGCAGCGCCGCGACCGCAGCGGCCGAAGCGAGGTATCGCAGCAGGCCCATGCTCTGATGCTGCTTGCGGGCGCCTGAACTTGTCCTGAAACGTTCCGACGCCAGACGAGGCGCAACTCGCCCCGCTGGGACCGACCTAGGCGGGCCTGCCGAGCTTCGACTTCAGGCCCGCGAGTGCGTCGTTGCCCATGCGCTCGAATGTCCCGCCGAGGAACGGCTCGACGAGGCGGTATAGCCCTTTCATCCGGAGGTCGGCCTCGTACGTGATGCGCGTGCCGGAGCCGGCGTCCTCGAACGTGATCGTGTCCGTCGCCAACGCCTTCGCTCCCTCGCCCTCGAGGACGACGCGGTGATTCTCCTCGTACACGGTGACGACGTAGCGGAGGGGAACGCGGCTGCCGCGGAAGAGCGCGACCAGCTCGAACTCGGCGCCGCGCTCGAGGGGGCCGCCGGTCGTCCTGCGCGACTCGGCGACTCCGGGATCCCATTCGGCGACGTTCGCGAAGTCGGCGACGTAAGCAAAGGCCTCCTCGACCCGACAGGCGACCTGGACGTCGTCGCGGTAGTGCATCAACCAGGATGCTACTGGTGCCGGCTCATGTCACCGCCTGCCAGAAGTCCGGGCTTGACGTCACGCCCCCGTGTGTCTACAGGAGGTCTTCGACCCGCGTTCCCAGCCAGCCCGCCTCGCGCTTCTCCCAATAGAGCGAGCGGATTCGCGTCGTGAGCGGGCCCGGGCGGCCGCTGCCGAGGGGCGCGCCGTCCACTCGGCCGACGGGCATGATCCCGCCGGCCGTGGACGAGAGGAACGCCTCGTCCGCGGCGCGCAGCGCCTCGGGCGTGAGGTCGGCTTCGCGCGCGGCAATCCCCAGCTCCGCGGCCAGCTCGAACACGGTCCGGCGCGTGATCCCCTCGAGCACGTTCGTGCGCGGAGTCGAGAGCTCTCCGTCCGCGATCAGGAAGAGGTTGAAGCCCGGGCCCTCGGCGAGCGAGCCGCTCGGCGTGCAGAGGACGGCCGTGTCGGCGCCACGGTCGAGCGCCTCGAAGAGTCCCCGCTGGAGGTCCATCCAGTTGAAGTTCTTGACGCGCGGGTCGATCGCCTCCGTGGGCGTCCGCCGGTTGTCGGCAACGGCGAGGTCGATGCCCACCTCCTGGCGTTCCGGCGTCGCGATCCAGATGTACGGGAGCGCGAACCCGATGAACCTGTTCCGGCACAGGCGCGGGTCGCGCTGCGTGAGCGACTGGAAGTTGCCCCGCGTCACGATCATCTGCGCATAGGAGTCCTCGAGCTCGGCCCGGTGCACGCACTGGGCGACGATGCGCTTTACCTCGTCGGCTGAGTGCGGGCACTCCAGGCGCGCCCGCGCGCACGAGCGGAAGAAGCGCGAGACGTGGTCGTCGAGGCGGAAGAAGAGCCCCTTCCAGACCGACACAGTGTCGTACACGGCATCCCCGCGCGTGAAGCCCGGGTCGAAGATGGAGATCTTCGCTTCCTCGGGAGCCGCGTAGCGGTCGTCGATGTAGACGCACCCGTCGGTCATGACGCCCTCATTCAATCAGGCGGCGGGGGTGGGATTCGAACCCACGAGGCGTCTTCCAGCTCGCCGACGCAGAACCCCGCTAGACGGGCGCCTCCTGCGGGAAGCGGAGCGGCTCCGCGTGGAGCCGGATCGCGTTCCGCGGCAGCTGGTAGCGCGCGAAAGGCAGGACGATCACCTTCGCGTTCGGCCCGTGGCGCTCCATCGCGGCCGCGAACGCCTCGTCGAGCGAGGTCGTCGCGTCGATGCCGATGTCCGCAGCCATCTCGAGGTTCTCCTCGAGCGTGACCATGGTCAGGTGCTTGCGCGTCATCACCTCGTAGATGGGCACCCAGATGCAGCCGGCCCACATCTGGATCGTGCGCGCGTGGATGTCACGCAGGATCCGCTGGTAGTTCTCCTGGGTCGGTGGCATGTACGGCTTCATGAGGTCCATGAGCGCGAGTCCCGGGAAGTCCCCGAGGGCGGTGGAGACCCCGGGCGAGGGCGAGCAGTAGACGATCGTGCCGCCGTCCTTGAGCACGAGGTCGGCCGACATGCAGCCCCACCCCGTGTGGAAGAAGAGGTGGTCGGTCGGGGCGAAGACGCCGCAGATCGCGATGTCGGCCTGACCTTTCTCGGGCACAGGGCTCTCGTACGCGTAGATCTCGTTGAAGCGCTCGATCGCGGCCCGGTGCGCCTCCGGGTGCGAGCCGAAGAGGCACGCGATCACGCGACCGTGCGTGTCGAGGACGACGTCCATCGTGCAGGTGAGCCCGCACATCGTCGCCACCTCGTCGATGTCGGAGCGCATCGGCCCCGCGTAGGCGCCGTAGTGGGTCTGCGGCGAGGGGACGAAGGCGCAGTGGTTCGACTCGACCGTCTCGTCGGAGACGACGCCGGGGAGGATGAGCTTGCCGCCGCCGCCGGCGCCCCAGTGGTTCGCCTGCGCCTGGCCGATCGTGATCTTCACGTCGCAGCGGGCGACCGAGCTGAGGAGCCAGACCGGCGTCCCCCTCGAGGAGACGCCGACGTAGGTGTAGGCGTCGGCGTTGCGGGGCTCGTTCTGGACGAAGGGGATGCCCATCCGCTCCATTCGCGCGAGGTTCTCCGGCCCGATCTTCTGCGGGATGTCCGAATCGGACATCGGAAAGACCTTGCCGTTGGCGCAGGCGACGACCGCGTCCGTGATCCCGGCCGCCTCGAGCGCGTCGAGGACGGGAGGGAGGAGCTTCGAGGCCGGGGTCGGGCGGAACTGGTTGTCGATGATCACCGCGACGCTTCTGGCGCCGGCCAGGATCTCGGAGAAGCGCGGCCCGGAGACCGGGCTCTCGAGCGCGGCGCGGGCCGCCTCCGTCGCGCTCGGAACGGGGCCGGGCTCGTCCGGGTAGATCGCAGCGAGGAGGTTCTCGACGGGGACGTCGAGCTCGAGCGTGTCGCGGTTGACCTTGTCCTCGTCTCCGGAGGCTCCGATCGTCAAGGGGTCGAGGGACTCGTACGGGATGACCGCTCTGTAACTGTCGGACATGCTGGCCTCCGGTGCCGTGGGGTTTGGAGGCTACCACCCGGTCCGATACCGTCAAGCGCGTGCGAGCGACCGGAATCAACCACGTCTCGATCCCCGCCGTCGACGTTGACGAGACGATGCGCTTCTACCAGGAGGTCTTCGGGATGGAGCGGGTCCCGTCGCCGAACTTCGGCGGCCCGGTGCGCTGGCTTCGCCTCGGCGACCTCCAGCTCCACATCTTCCAGGTGGGCGGCCAGCCCGGGCGCACGTACCAGCACCTCGGCATCGAGGTGGACGACTTCGAGGCCGCGTACCTGAAGCTCCGGGAGCTGGGCGCGTTCGAGGAGGGAAGCCGCTTCCGCTACCTCTTCGAGCTCCCGAGCGGCGAGGTGCAGATGTACTTCCGCGACCCGTCGGACAATCTCGTCGAGATCGACTGGCCGGACGTGACGACGCTCGACCGCTCAGTCTTCGGGGACGACCTGAAGCGGCTCGACGACTTCTTCCCGCAGGCCGGCGAGAACCTCCGCGCGACGCTCTTCCTCGAGCGGTCCCGCGCCTGAATCGTGCACGCCGCCGTACTGCGGGAGTTTGGCCCGCCCGGAGTCCTTCGCTTCGAGGAGTTCAGCGACCCGGCGCCGGCGGCGGGGGAGGTCGTCGTCGAGCTGCGCGCCGCCGCCCTCAACCGGCGCGACACCTTCGTCCGCAAGGGCACCTACCCGTTCCCGCTTCCCCTCGTCCCCGGCTCCGACGGCGCGGGCGTACGCCGCGACACCGGGGAGGAGGTCGTGATCCTCCCGTCGCTTCGCTGGGGCGGGCGGGACGAGGCGCCGGGCCCAGACTTCCAGATCCTCGGTGGGCCGGCGAACGGGACCTATGCGGAGCTCGTCAAGCTGCCGGCCGAGAACCTCTTCCCGAAGCCCCGGCGGCTCTCGTGGGAGGAGGCGGCCGCCTTCCCGCTCGCCGGGCTCACGGCCTACCGCGCTCTCTTCACGCGCGCGCGGCTGAGCGCTGGGGAGACCGTGCTCGTCCTGGGCGCCGGGAGCGGGGTCTCGACCTTCGCCGTGTCGCTCGCCCACCAGGTCGGCGCGCGCGTCCTCGTCACGTCCTCGAGCGCCGCGAAGATCGAGCGGGCGAAGGAGCTCGGCGCCGAGGCCGGGGTCGACTACACCGCGGGCGACTGGGCCGAGGAAGTGCGCTCGCTCACCGGCGGCGCGGGCGTCGACGTCGTCGTCGACTCGGTCGGGGTGACCTGGCCGGACTCGCTCCGCTGCCTGCGCAAGGGCGGCCGGGCCGTCGTCTTCGGCGCGACGGCCGGCACGAAGGTCGAGCTCGAGGTGCGGCCGGTCTACTTCGGCCAGCTCTCCTTGCTCGGGACGACGATGGGGAACGCGAAGGAGTTCGCCGGTCTGCTCGGCGCTCTCGAAGGCGGGAGCTGGAGGCCTGTCGTCGACAGCGTCCGCCCGCTCGCCGAGGCGGCGGCGGCGCACGAGCGGCTCGAGTCGGGCGCACACTTCGGCAAGCTCGTCCTCCGCGTTTCGTGAGCTATCCGCGAAAAATGCTGCGCATTTTCCGCGGGGGGAGCTTGTCCCATCGCTGCGCTCGGGAGGATGTTCGCTGGGAGGTTGACCTATGAGCGAGCTCTACTGGCTCGATGCCACCGAGCTGGCGCGGCGCATCCGTGCGCGCGAGCTCTCGCCCGTCGAGGTGCTCCGCGCCCACCGCGAGCGCGCGGAGGCTCTGAACCCGAAGCTGAACGCGATCGTCACGCCCATCGACGAGGCCGAAGCGCTCGCGCGCGAGGCCGAGGCGGCGGTCCTCCGCGGCGACGTGATGGGGCCGCTCCACGGAGTCCCGTTCACGATCAAGGACTCGCTCGACACC
>JBGPNP010000180.1:0-5939 GCA_041487575.1 Gaiellaceae bacterium
CCGAGCGCTCCGGTGCGCAGAAGACGAACATCTCGACCTTGTCGATCTGGTGCACGCGGAACATCCCGCGCGTGTCCTTCCCGGCCGCGCCCGCCTCCCGGCGGAAGCACGTCGAGTAGCCTGCGTAGCGGAGGGGGAGCTCGGTCTCCTCGAGGATCTCGCCCATGTGGAGCGCCGCCAGGGCGACCTCTGAGGTGCCTGTGAGGTAGAGGTCGTCGCGCTCGACGCGGTAGATGTTCACCTCGTCCGTTGGCAGGAAGCCGGTGCCGTACATGGCCGCCTCGCGGACGAGGACGGGCGGGAGCACGGGCACGAAGCCCGCGGCCGAGAGGCGCGTGAGCGCGAAGCGGTAGAGCGCGAGCTCGGCGAGGGCGAAGTCGCCCATGCGGTAGGCGAAGCGCGAGCCCGAGACCTTCGCGCCCCGCTCCATGTCGATCCGGCCGAGGTCGAGGTGGTCTCTCGGGGCGGCCAGCGCGGGCGGCTCGCCGACCCGGCGGATCTCGACAGCGTCCTCCTCGGCGAAGCCGTCTGGGGCCGATGGGTCGGGCGGGTTGGGAACGACGTCCAGGAGCTCGCGCCGCCGACGCTCCGCGGCCGCGAGCGCGTCCTCGAGCCGCTGGAGCTTGGCCTTGACGGCCTTGAGCTCCTCGATCTGCTCGGGCGCCGGCTTTCCCTTGAGCTTCGTTCTCGCCCGGAGCTCGTCCACGCGCGGCACGAGGTCGAGCCAGGCGCGGTCGGCCGCCATGAGCTCGTCGAAGGCCTCGGCCGCGCCCTTGCGCGCGAGCGCGGCGCGCCAGACGTCCGCGTCGCTTCGAGCCGCCTTGATGTCGATCACACGAAGGAGTCTAAGCTTGCCCGATGACAGGCTGGGTCGTCACGGGAGTGGGCGTGGTCGCGGCGGCGATCCTCGGCTGCTTCGGTGCCCGGCGAGTCGCGCTGCTCGTCGCCGCTCTGCTCCCGCCGAGGTCGAGAACCGGCGGCGCCGCGGAGCTTCCGTCCGTCGTCATCGTGGTCCCGGCGCACAACGAGGATTCGACCATCGACGACACCCTAGGCGCCGTCGCTCGGCTCGACTATCCGCCCGCGCGGCTGTTCGTCGTGCTCGTCAACGACGGCTCGGAGGACGGCACCGGCCGGCGGCTCGCCGAGTGGGCGGCCGGTCGCCCGCGGTCGCTGGCCGTCGACCTCCCGCGGCGCGCAGGCAAGGCGCAGGCGCTCAACGCGGGGATCCTGGCCGCGCCTGCGAGCGAGCTCGTCGTCGTCTGCGACGCCGACCTTCAGCCGCGGCCGGACTTCGTCCGGCGGCTCGGCGAGACCTTCTCCGACGATTCCGTCGGCGCGGCTGCCGGCTACCTCCTGCCGGTCAACGCCCGCACGAGCCCGATCGCGCGGTACGCGGCGGTCGAGTCCTGGGTCCACCAGCTCGTCACTTCGGCGGCGAAGGACCGCCTCGACCTCAACCCGCCCACGCACGGCGCCTCCGCTTACCGGCGGGAGGCGCTCGAGCAGCTCGGCCGGTTCTCTTCAGGCCCGGGCGAGGACATCCGGATGACCGTCGCGCTGACGCGCGCGGGCTGGCGCACGCGCTTCGTCCCCGAGGCGGTCGCCGAGAACCGAGTGGTCGAGGGCTGGGCGGACTACTGGCGTCAGCACGTCCGCTGGGCCCGGAATCTCACCGCGGCGGCGCGCGCGCCGCAGAAGTTTCCCGCCGAGGGCGTCGGCCTCGCGCGCAGACTCGAGACGCGGATGGTCTCCCTCGGCTATGCCGATCGGCTTGCCCTCGTCGCGGTCATCGTTCTCGCCGGTCTGGGCAGGCTGCCGGCCTGGGTGCCCGTCGCCTACGTGGGCGTGATCCTTGTGCAGGTCGGCGTCGCGCTCGCCCGAGCCGGCGTCGCGGGGCAGATGCCGTTCTTTCTCTTCTGGACGGTCGGGCTCTTCGCGCTCGACGTCGCCGCCTCGGCTGCGGCGACCGCCGCACATGTCGGCCGCCGGCCGCGGACGTGGCAGCGGCTCTCGCGATCGGACGTGGCACGCGCGTCCGCAGAGGACGAGCCGCTAAGCGCGCTCGAGTAGAGGCTCCCCCGGGAGGTCGCCGGCCTCGACGCCGGCGAGCGCGCAGGCGGTCGCGGCAAGGTCGACGAGCATGGCCGGCCGTCCAGGCTCTCGGGCTCGGGAGGCGCCCGGCGTCACAAGCGCCCAGGATTCCGGCGTGTGGTTCCCAGAGCGGCCGCTTCCGATCCCGGGCCGCACCACGTCGCCGAAGCGCGGCGAGCTGACGGACCTGACGCCGATGCTCGGACGCCGGCTCCATTCCACAGCGAGATCCGGCAGCTGGTCGAGGAGGGGGCCGGTGGGCAGCTCATCCTTCACGCGGTGAACGGCGGCTACCGCCGGGGCGCCGTCGTCGTCGCGGAACGTGAGGAGACCGGTCGCGATCTCGTCCATGAGCTCGGTTGCTTCGGCCGGATCGACGATCCCGTCACGCTCTCGTCCGCGCAGATTGAGACGCACGTGCCCGTCGAGGTCGCCCGGTACCGCGAACGCCTTCGTACGGCTCCAGTCGACTCCTCGGAGGAAGAGCCGGGAGGTTAGGGCGCGAACGGCGGAACTCGGGAGCGGGCGCGTTGCAGCTGCGCGCAGCCCTGCCGGCAGCGTGGCCCGCAGCCGCCAGATCGAGCTGCCGGGCGCCTTCCCCCTGCGGGTGGAGCCGGCAGGCGCGCCGGCGAGCACGGCCTCCAGCATGTTCGGCAGGAAGTCAGATCGGCTTGGGTTTGGCGCCATGCCGTTCGGCGCGAAGACGATCACGTCCGCGTCTTCGGGGAACGCGCGGACGATACGGCCGAGAGCCGCGTCGACCGCCTCGTGCGCGTCCACCAGCGCAGTCTCGAGCTTCCGGCGGGTGGCGGCGTCGAGGTCTGCTGCGTCAAGCCGCGACAGGTCCCAGAAGTAATGACCGGTGAAGTGCGCCGTCACGAACGTGACCCAGACGAGGTCGAAGCGCTGCCGGGCGACAAGCTCCGTTGTCACCGCGGCCAGACGCTGCGGCGCCTCGAGGAAGGCTCGTCTCAGATCGAGGAGCTTGGCAACCGGCGCCTGCCCGTAGGGATACTCGACCACGGGCGCCCGGCCGTGGCGCCGCGCCAGCGCCCGGCTCTCACGCCGGGGGGTAGAGAAGTCGTGGATCAGCTTGTGCCGGAACTGCCAGCCGGTGAGGAGGTGGAGGCCCGCCGTCTCCTTTGGCCCCCAGCCCTCGTACGGATCGATCACGAGTGAGCGGCGGCCGGCCCGGCTCAGCCGGTCCCACACCGTGGGCGGAGTCGTGGGCACGTTGTCGAGGAACCGAAGCCGTTGCTCGGACGGCCACCAGTGGAAGGGGCAGTAGACGCCGTGGTCGCCGAGCTCGTAGCCGCTGTAGAGGCTCGCGTACCCGCCGGTCTCGACGAAGAGGTTCGTCGGGCGGGCGAGGGCGCCCCACCGACCCCGCTCTCTGAGCTCGGCAAGGTTCGGCAGCCGGCCTTCGGCGAGCAGCCGCTCGATCGTCGAAGGGCTGGTCGCGTCGAACTGGAGGAGCGCGAGCATCCGGGATCCGGAAGGCTACGGCACCCGGGCGGACACGGGCTGCCAGCTGCTCTGGTCGCCGGCCGAGTGGCGTGCGGCCTCGATCGCCTTCATCACGGCAAGCCCGTCGGCGGCCGACGCGAGCGAGGGCGCGGTGCCACCCCGGGCCGCGACCGCGAACTCCTCGAGCTCGAGCATGAGGAGGCGGACGAGCGAGCCGGGGGCGCCCGGGTGGAGAAGCCGCCCGACCGCACGCTCGAGGAGCCCACCGCTGTGCCGGCCGACGAGTTCGGCGCCGCCGCTCCGGACCTCGATCCGGTCGCGGCGGGCGCGGGCCGTCGCGCACGAGATCATCGCAGGCCCTCGCTCCAGCTCGAGCTCGAGCTTCGCGTGGTCGCTCTCGACCTCGACGGCCCGGACTCGCTCGATCTCCGAGCCGGTCAGCCAGCGCGCCAGGTCGATCAGGTGCGGCCCGAGCGAGAGCAGGGCGTCGTCCGAGACGACGTAGGCCTCCCAGGCTCCGGCCGGACGGTGCTGCTCGAGGCCGAGCTCGAGGCGGCCGCGCTCGGGAAGCCTCGCCCGGAGGCGTCTGAGACTCGGGTCGAAGCGGCGGTTGAACCCGATCCAGGGAGGAGGCTGGAGACCCGCGAGCGCCTCGGCTTCGGCGGCGTCGGCGGCGGGCGGCTTCTCGACGAGCACGGCTAGGCCCACATGGGCCGCGAGCCGCGCGTCCGCGAGATGAGCCGACGCGGGCGTCGCGAGCACGAGGGCGTCCGCCGCTCCGGCCGCGATCAGCTCCGCCGCGCTCTCGTACGCGGGAATCCCGGGCGCCAGCCGCTCGCAGCGCGAACGCACGGGGTCGGCCACCGCCGCAAGCCGCACGCCCGCCGTCCGCTCGACCGCAGGGAGCCAGCCCCGCTCCGCGAGGCGTCCGCAGCCGACGAGCCCGAGCCGAAGGTCGCTCACTGCCGGAGGGCCAGAAGCGCCTCGATCGCCTGGGCGGGCCCCTCCTCGGCCGCCGGCGGGCAGATCCAGTCCGCAACGGAGAGGAGCCGTAGGTGGGCGTTCGCGACCGCAACTCCGTAGCCCGCCCACTCGAGGAGCTCGACGTCGTTCTCTCCGTCGCCGAAGCCGACCGCCTGCTCGGCGGGGAAGCCGAGCCGGTCGGCGACGAACTGCATCCCTGAGCCCTTCGAGACCGCGGGGCTCGCGAACTCGAGGAAGGTGGGCAGCGACTTCGAGATGTAGAGGCGGGGGCCGAATCGCGCCTTCATGTCCACCTCCAGGGCGTCCATCGCCTCCTCGGCACCGATGGCGACGAGCTTCGTCGGCGGCTTCTCGAGCCAGTCGAGAAGCGGCCCGACCGGGTTGAGCGGGATGTGCTGGAAGCTGGCGTAGCTCTCCGCCTCGGCCGTCGGGCGTGCGACGTAGAGGTCGTCGTCCACGTAGCAGTTGAGCCCGTAGCCCTCCGCCTCGACCGCCGCGATCGCCTCGCGGGCGAGCTCCGTGGGGATCGGCTCGTGGAGGAGGAAACGTCCCGAGGCCGGCTCGACGACGGCCGCCCCCTGGTAACAGACGACCGGGTCGTCGAGCCCGGCCGCGACCGTGTAGGGGCGGATCGACCGGAACATCCGGCCGGTCACGAAGATGACGTGGATCCCGGCCTCCCGGGCGGCCGCGATCGCCGCGAGCGTGCGCGGCCGCAGTACCAGGTCGTCCCAGATGAGCGTGCGGTCGAGGTCGCAGGCGATCGCCGCGACGTCGCTCGGGAAGCTCTCAGGAAGCTGGAGGCTCAGCCGCCCGTCGCCTGGACGACGTACGCCGCGACGTCGGCGATCTGCTGGCCGGAGAGCTGATCCTTGAACGCGGGCATGGCGCCCTTACCGTTCGTGACGCGGTCGATGACGCGCTCGAGCGGCGGCTTCTTCTGGTCGAGGTTCGGGCCGACCGTTCCGCTCGCGTTCGCGTCCTTGAGCGTGTGACAGCTCGCGCAGCCGGCCGAGGCGAAGACCTCCTTACCGGCCGTGGGGTCGCCCTTGGGAAGGCTCGGGGTCGCGGCCGGCTGGGGGAGCGTGCCGACGACCGTCTCCGGCGCGGGCGTGACCGTCTCCTCGCCGCCGCAGCCTGCAGCGAGGGCGATCAGGACCGAGCCGAGCAGGAGGGCGAGGGCTAAGGAGCGGCGCATCGATCGGCGAGTCTACACCGATAGGCGGCGATGCAAGCGACGAAACCGGTCAAGGCGACGTCGCTCGGCGAGTCGTTGACGACGAGCGAGACGAGGACCCCGGCGGCGACGGCGAGCGGCAGCGCCCGCTCCTCCCGTGCGACTCCGGACCGGAGGAGAAGGACGGCGAGGGCGGCGATCCCGGCGAGCCCGACGC
>JBGPNP010000181.1:0-5929 GCA_041487575.1 Gaiellaceae bacterium
AGACGCAGACGACGCCCTGGCCCTTCTGGTTCAGGATCGTGTCCACGAGGATCGCCGTCTTGCCGGTCGTCCGGTCGCCGATGACGAGCTCGCGCTGGCCGCGGCCGATCGGGATCATCGAGTCGATCGCCTTGAGGCCGGTCTGGAGCGGCTCCTTCACGGGCTGGCGCTTGACGACGCCCGGAGCCTTGAACTCGAGCGGGCGGCGCTTGTCGGTCGCGATCGCGCCGGCGCCGTCGAGCGGGCGGCCGAGCGGGTCGACGATGCGGCCGACGAGCTCGTCGCCGACGGGGACGGACAGAAGCTGCCCGGTGCGGCGCACGGGCTCGCCCTCCGCGCACTGCTTCCAGTCGCCGAAGAGCGCGACGCCGACGTTGTCCTCCTCGAGGTTGAGCGCGACGCCGACGACGCCGTGCTCGAGCTCGAGCATCTCCATGGCCATGCAGTTCTCGAGGCCGTAGACGCGGGCGATGCCGTCGCCGAGCTGGAGGATGGTGCCGACCTCCGAGAGCTCGGTCTCGACGTCGAACTCCTCGATCCGCTGCTTCAGGATCGCGGTGATCTCTTCGGGACGTAGCTTCAAGTTCTCAACTCCTTGTCACGAGCTCTTGGCGTAGCTGGTTCAGGCGGCCGCGGACGCTCGCGTCGACGCGGAGCGACCCGGCCTGGACGACGACGCCGCCGATCAGCGACGGGTCGACCTTGCGCGCGGCCTCGACCTTGCGGCCGGACGCCTTCTCGATCTTCCTCGCGATCTCCGCGGCCTCCTCGTCGGAAAGCTCGACCGCGGTCGTGAGCTCGAGCTTCAGCACCCGCTCCTCGCGCGCGATCAGGCGCTCCCACTCCTCGTGGATCTCCTCGATCTCGCCGATCCTGCCCTTGCCCACGAGGAGCTTCACGAAGTTGCGAACGAGCTCGTCGGCCTCGGCGAGAACGGCTTCGAGAGCCGCCGCCTTGGCGCGGGAGTCGATCTGCGGGTTGCGCAGGAGCGCGCGGAGGTCGCGGGAGGCCCGGACGGCCGCGACGAACTCGGCGAGCTCCTCGCGCACGCGCGGGAGGCGGCCCTTCCCCTTGGCTGCGCCGAGGAGGGACTGCGCATAGATGCGGTGGGCGGCCGCCACGAGTCCGTCAGTTCTCCGACGCGAGTCGCTCGACGTCGATCTCGGCGAGGGTCTCGTCGATGAGGCGCCGCTGGTCGGCCGAGTCAAGCGACTTGCCCGTCACCTTCTCGGCGGCGAGGAGCGTCAGCTCGACGACGTCGCGGCGGATTCCCTCGCGGAGCTTTCTATTCTCCGCCTCGAGCTCCCGCTGGTTCTCCTCGAGCCTGCGCTCGAGGTCGTCCTTCGCCTGCTCGCGCGCCTGGTCGAGCTGGGCCTGCGCCTGCCGCCGCGTGTCCTCGAGGATGCGCTCGCGCTCGCGCTTCGCCTCCTCGCGCTCCTTGAGCGTGAGCGCGCGGAGCTCGCGCGCCTCCTCGCGCGCCTCGTCCGCCGCGTCGAGCGCATCGCGGATCCGGTGGCGCCGCTCGTCGATCGCCTTCTGGATCGGGCCGAATGCGAACCGCTTCAGGATCAGGAACGTCAGCCCGAAGAAGACGATCGTCCAGATCATCAGCCCCGGGATGATCTTGGTGAGCGGACTGCTGGCGGCGAGGACGAGCTGCATCGCGCTAGACGAGCACGAAGCCGAGGAAGCCCCCGACGAGACCGTAGAACACGACAGCCTCCGTCAGTGCGAAGCCGAGCCACATGATCCCCTGCAGCTCGCCGCGCAGTTCGGGCTGGCGCGCGACAGACTGGATCATCGACGCGAAGACCGTGCCGATGCCGATGCCGGCACCGAGTGAGCCGAGGCCCATCCCGAGGCCGAAGCCGAGCGCCTTGCCGGCGTCGACTATGTTCCCTGATGTTGCAGCGAGCAGCTGAAGCACGCGATTCCTCCTTAGTTAGTGCTCTGGCTCGATGGCCGAGCCGATGTAGATGGCAGTAAGGGCAGCGAAGATGAACGCCTGGATCGTCACGACGATCGCGACCTCGAAGAGGTAGAAGATGATTCCAAGGCCGAACGAGAGCGGAACCGCGATGAAGAAGGTGATGCCGGAGAGGATGAAGATCAGGCCGATCGAGATGAGGATCAGCATGTGCCCGGCGAGCATGTTCGCGTAGAGCCGGACGCTCAGGCTCACGAGACGGAAGACGTGCGAGAACCCCTCGAGCAAGGCCATGACCGGCACCATCGCCTTTGGGACGCCGGCCGGTACGAAGCTCTTGACGTACTTCGGGCCGTTCCAGCGGAAGCCCTCGACGTGCGTGAAGACCACGCTGAAGATCGCCAGGATGAGCGTCACGGACAGCTGTGACGTGACGGCGTAGATCCCCCAGGCGGGGATGCCGACCCCCCCGATGTGGAACTTCTCGTTCGTGAGGGGGAGCGGAATGAAGCCGATGAAGTTCAGAGTCCAGATGAAGAGGAAGAGCGAGGCGACGTAGGGAAACCAGAGGCCGATCGCCTTGGACGGCAGGCCTTGCTCGACGATCTGGGTCTGGATGGCGTCGTAGATCGATTCGCCCATCGTCTGGCGGGTGCTCGGGTCGACCCTGATCCGCAGGCGCATGAGGCCGATGCCAAGCGCGATCGTGACGAGGGCTCCGAGGGCGAGGTATGCGACCGCCTTGTTGATCGACATGTCGAGCGGCCCGAGGTGGATCGAGATCCATGGCTCCAGCCGGAACTCGTCCTCGGGATTGAAGTCGGCTGCGAGTGCGGCCCCGGGCAGCGCGAGCACGAGCAGCCCGAACGCGACGAGGGCGCGCCGGACGCTCATTCGCCTCTTCCGAAGTACGAGACGAGCGAGACGGCGAGCTCGAGGGAGTAGGCGGCGACATAGGTGAGCGTCGCTGCGACGCCGGCCGGCTTGTTCGCGACGGTGACGGCGATCAGGACGATCATCACGCCGATCACCCGGAAACTCATCGCAATGGCCATGACTCCCGACGAGGCGAGGTGATCGAGGCCGAGTGGCAAGCGGGCGAGCGCGAAGGCGAGCGCCTCACCCGCTGCCCAGAGGGCCGCCGCCAGAGCCCAGCCGGCGATCGGCCAGCCTGCGGCGAGGAAGACAGGCAGAGCGAGTACGACGACGAGCGTGCCCGCGAGCGCGGGACCTGTCCGCCTCGGCACCGGGCGCGGCGTGGACAGGATCGGCTTGATCACCCTGTGAAGTACCTGCGGTAGCGCCGGTAGACGGCGAAAACCCCCCCAGGGATACCGACAAAGGCGCCGATCGCGACCCCGATCCCGACGGAGCCGGCCGCGAGCCCGACGAGGGCGCCGATCCCGAGGCACGCGACGAGCACGCCGAGGAGGAGCCCTCCGGCTCCGAGTGGATCGAGTGAGGTGCGGTCTGCCGCCAAGGAGGACGTCATCGAGGCCGACGGGAGCTTACCAGCGGCGTCGAGTTCGTGACAGGGCGCGGATGCCGAAAACCAGCCTGTTTGCGAACGAACCCGGCATTCTGCGGCGTACTTTGTACGAAACTCAGGCGCTCTTGCGCTGCCGCCGCGCTTCGGCCTCGCGCTGCCAGATCCCCCAGCCCCGTACGCGGCCGAGCTTCAAGATCTCGAGGAGGATGACGATGTAGAGCGACGCCGCCAGGGCGACCGCGGCGATGAGCGCCACCGCCACGGTCGGCCACAGGTGCCACTGGCCGTGCCGGCGGAAGTCGATGAAGCGCGTCGCGAGCGCCGCCCCGGCGAGCGTGGCGCACCAGGCGTAGAGGTAGAGCGCCGCCCGCCGCTGCGAGAACCCGATGTTGACGAATCGGTGGTGCAGGTGGTTCCGGTCGGGCGCCGTGATCGGCTGCCCGTACTTCAGCCGCTTCGCGATCACGAACGACGTGTCCACGATCGGGATCGCGAGCGTGATGAGCGGGAAGAAGAGAGCGACCGTCGCGGCCGTCTTCAGGAGGCCCTGGATGGCGACGGTCGCGAGGATGAAACCGAGCAGGAGCGCTCCCGAGTCGCCCATGAAGATCCGCGCCGGGTAGAAGTTGTGGCGCAGGAAGCCGACGCACATGCCCGCGACGATCGCCGAGAGCACGGCCGCGGCCGGCTTTCCGAGCGAGAGCGCGATCACCGCGAACGTCGCGCCCGAGATGCCACTGATTCCGGCGGCGAGGCCGTCGAGCCCGTCCAGGAAGTTGACCATGTTCATGATCGCGACGATCCAGAGGAACGTGAGCGCCACGCCGAGCCAGGCCGGAAGCACCTGGACGCCGAGGCCCGGGAACGTGAAACGGTCGATGGCGATGCCGAAGCCGATGGGGACGGCGGCGGCGGCGAACTGGCCGACGAGCTTCGCCGGCCAGGGGAGGCCGCGAAAGTCGTCGATCATGCCCACCGTCGTCGCGAGGGCGGCCCCGAGGAGGATGCCGCGGTAGGCCCCGTCCAGCGGAAGGAAGGCCAGGGCCGGCACGAAGAGCCCGAGGAAGAGGGCGAGCCCGCCGAGCCGGGGCACCGGCCGCCGGTTGAGGCGGCGCTTCTCCCCCGGCTGGTCCACGACGCCCAGGATGCGCGCCATTTCGCCGACCATCGGTGTGAGCACGACCACCACCGCGAGCGCCACCAGGAAGCCCCAGAGGACGTCGAGGTGGGCTTCGAAGGTACCGAGCACGGGACCTACTTCGTGCCGTACAGGCGGTCGCCTGCGTCGCCGAGGCCCGGCACGATGAACCCCCTCTCGTTCAGCTTGCGGTCGACGGCGGCGACGACGATCGCCACGTCGGGGTGCTCCGCCTCAAGGAGGGCGACGCCCTCCGGCGCGGCGATGATCGAGATGAGCCGGATGGACTGGGCGCCCGCGTTCTTCACGAGCGTGACCGCCGCGGCCGTCGAGTTCCCCGTCGCGAGCATCGGGTCGAGGACGATGACGTCGCGCTCGGCGATGTCCTGCGGGAGCTTCACGTAGTACTCGATGGCCTCGAGCGTCTCCTCGTCGCGGTAGAGGCCGATAAAGCCGACGCGAGCGCCCGAGATGAGCGAGAGGACGGCGTCGAGCATGCCGACGCCCGCGCGCAGGATCGGGCAGACGGCGACCTTCTTACCCGAGATCCGCTGCACGGTCGTCCGCTCGAGGGGCGTCTCGACCTCGATCTCCTCGACGGCGAGCTCCTTCGTCGCCTCGTACGTGAGGAGCAGCGTCAGCTCGTGGACGAGCTGACGGAACCTCTGCGTGTCCGTCGTGACGTCGCGCAGGAGCCCAAGCTTGTGCTGCGCGAGCGGGTGCGAGACGACGGTGACACGACTTTTCGCCTGCGGCGAAAGGTCGACAAGAGGCTCTGTCTCGGCGTCCATCACGATCCGCCGCTTAGCGTTTCTCCGCCCTCTGGCCGGAGAAACGCGGTGTAGCCGCGGAAGCCGGGATAGAGCGGCCGGCGCTCGCAGAGCGCTTCGCTTCCGGCCCGGAGCGCGTCCAGGTCCGGGTCGGGGCCGAGCCCCTCGGCGATGATCCGCCCCACCTCGCGCGTGTCGTCCTCGTCGAAGCCGCGCATCGTGATCGCCGGCGTGCCGAAGCGAACGCCGGAGGCGATCGTCGGCGGGCGCTCGTCGAAGGGGACGGTGTTGCGGTTCGCGGTGATCGCGACCTCGTGCAGGCGGTCCTCGGCGGCTTTGCCGGTCCACTCGCTCCTGCGCAGATCAAGCTGGAGGAGGTGGGTGTCCGTGCCGCCGGTAAGAAGGTCGAGGTCTGCGCCGAGGAGCGTCTCGGCGAGCACGTCCGCGTTCGCCCGGACCTGGGTCTGGTAGGCGCGGAACGCCTCTGAGGCCGCCACCCTGAAGCAGACCGCCTTGGCGGCGATCGCGTGCTCGAGCGGCCCGCCTTGCATTCCGGGGAAGACGGCGCGGTCGAGCGCCCGGGCGTGCTCGGCCTTGCAGAGCAC
>JBGPNP010000182.1:0-5923 GCA_041487575.1 Gaiellaceae bacterium
GCGGCGGTGCCTCGCGACGCCGGCCACGTACCGGCGCGCGAGCGGGCCGGGCAGCATGCCGAGGAGCTTCATGAGGAGCGCCATCGGGAGAGGGAAGGCGATCTCGTCTCGGCCGCGCGCAAGCCCGTTGGCAATCGCGCGCGCCGCCCGGTCGGCGTCCACGAGAAACGGCATGGCGAACTCATTCTGACCCGTCAAGGGCGTGCGTACGAAGCCGGGCGCGATGACGGTCACGTTGACGCCGTCGGCGGCGAGGTCGGCTCGGAGCGAGTCGCACATGCTGATGAGGAACGCCTTGGTGGCGCCGTAGGCCTCCGCCTTCGGGAGGGCCGCATAGCCCGTGACGCTCGCCACGACGGCGATGCGCCCGGTGCGCCGGCGGCGCATGTCGGGCAGGACGGCCTCGACGCAGTGCACCGTTCCCATGACGTTCACCTCCAGGTGCCTGCGGAACAGGTCGGCGTGGAACGTGTCCGGCGTCACTTGCTCGTATGTGCCGGCGTTCAGGACGGCCACATCGATCTGTCCCCAGCGGGCACGAAGTTCCTCGCCGACGGCGAGCATCGCCCCTCGGTCGGTGATGTCGCCTGGGCACACTGTGATGTTGCGGTCCGGGTGTCGCGCGGCGAGCGCGTCGAGAGGTTCCCGCCGGCGGGCCGTAACCGCGAGCCGCGCTCCCCGGCGAGCGAGCTCGTCTGCGAGCGCCTCGCCGATGCCGCTCGACGCGCCGGTGAGCCAGATCGACTTGCCGGCAAGCGTGCTCAGAACGTCACTCTCGGCGAGGGGTAGCGGGGCAGGCGGTCGTTGAACGGGCGCGTGAGGACGAGCTGGAGGTCGTGGAGCGACCGCGTCCCGAAGGCCGCCTCGCAGTAGGCGAGGTAGAACTCCCACATCCGCTCGAAGCGCGTGTCGTAGCCGAGCGCGCGCACTGCCTCGACGTTCGCGAGGAAGCGCTCACGCCAGGTGGAGAGCGTGCGCGCGTAGTGGATGCCGATGTCCTCGAGCCCGTAGAGGACGAGGCTCGACGCCCGCGTCATGGCATTGGTGAGCGCGGTCAGGGAGGGCAGGAGCGAGCCGGGGAAGATGTACGCGCGCATCCAGTCCGTGTGCCGCCGGTAGCTCTCGTACCGCTGGTCGGGGATCGCGATCGTCTGGACGAAGGCGAGCCCGCCGGGGGCGAGGAGCCGGTCGCAGGTGGCGAAGAAGGTCTGATACTCGCCGTGGCCGATCGCCTCGAGCATCTCGATCGAGACGATCTTCGTGAAGCGGCCCTCCGTGCGGCGGTAGTCCTCGTAGCGGATCTCGACTTGACCGTCGAGCCCGGCCGCGGAGACCCGCTCGCGCGCCAGCTCGTGCTGCCCGCGCGAGATCGTGAGGCCCGTGACGCGCGTACCGCGTTCACGCGCAGCGTGGAGCGCGAAGCCGCCCCAGCCGCAGCCGATCTCGAGCACGTGGTCGTCGGGCCCGAGCCCGAGCTTCTCGCAGATGCGGCGGTACTTGTTCTCCTGCGCCTGCTCGAGCGTCTCGTCGGGGCGCTCGAAGTACGCGCAGGAATACGTGAGCGACTCGTCGAGGAAGAGCCGGTAGAGGTCGTTGCCGATGTCGTAGTGGTACTGGATGTGACGCTCGGCGCGGCGGAGGCCGTTCCGTGCCGGCAGGTGCGGGCGGCAGCGCTCGAGCGCTGCAAGCGTCGAGAGGGGGCGCCGACGCCGCGCGGCCTCGATGTTCAGGAGGAGGAGCTCGAAAAAGCCCGCGAGGTCGTCGGCGTGCCAGTCGCCGGCTGTATAGGACTCGCCGAGGCCGAGGCGCGGCCGGCGGGCGAGCCGGCGGAAGAGATCGCCGCTCGCCACGCTAACGCTCGCGGAGGGACCCGTCCCGGGGGCGCCGAAGGTGCGGCGCGAGCCCTCCGGCAGCCGCAGCTCGAGCTCGCCCAACGTCATTCCTGCGAGTGCGCGGAGCGCGACGCGCTCCGCGAGGCTCCCGAGCCCGAGGGCTCGGGGGGCGGGCAGCGTTCTGAGCGCCGTGCTCAGGACGAGCCCTCCGCGGAGAATTGGCGCGCCTCCGGCACAGAATCGACACGATCTGCGCCGTCCGTCCGCGCCGGCGGCCGATAGGCTGCGAGTCGGGTGGCGGGTGGAATCGACTCCCCTCCCTGGGAGGGGGATTCGGCCCTGAGTGCGCCCGCGGAGCCCTGCTTGGGGCGCGCCCGCGCGGACCCTTCGCCGGGAACGAACGGCGGCTTGCCGAAGAAGGGAACGCCCTTGACGAAGAGCTTGAGCGCCTGCCAGTGGATGAGCCCGATCACCTGCGCCGGCATGAGCGGGTAGCGCAGGAGCGCGCGTGCGACGGCCGCGTTCGTGAGCTCTTTCCGGCGCCCCACGAGCGTCGCCTGAAACGGCCGTGCGCCGTCCTCGAAGAGGTCGATGCGAGCGTAAACCCGCCCTCCCGGCTCCGAGAAGAAGAACCGGTAGGACTGGTCCATCGAGAAGAACGGCGAGACGTGCAGCCGCTTGTCCGCCCGGTAGGAGCGGTGCTTCTGCGACGGCACCTCGTTTGCCGGCGAGAGGAGATAGGGAAGCCGCTCGCCGGACGTGTTGCTCACCTCGGCGACGACGCAGGCGAGCTCGCCGGTGCGTCCGTAACAGTAGAAGAAGCTGACCGGGTTGAAGACGTACCCGAGGACGCGGAGGTTCGTGAGGAGGAGGATCTGCCCGCCCTCGAGGTCGACGCCGCCCTCGGCGAGCCACGCGAGCAGGTTCTCCTTCACGGCCCGTCGCGGGTCTCCCAGGTGGTCGCGGTCGTGGAGGGTGAGGACGTTCCGGCGGTTGTAGGCGAAGAGCGCCAGGCGCCGCTCGAGCTCCGGGAGCTCGTCGAGGTCGAGGAGGTAGAAGCACACGGGGTAGCGGAAGACGTTCTCGGCGGGGGTCCGCCGGGCGTGCATGACTGTGCCGGTGTAAAGCGCCGACCTCACCAGCTTGCCCCGAGCGCCTCGGCCGCCCGCAGGCCGGCGACGAGCCCATCCTCGTGGAAGCCGAACCCGTGGTAGGCGCCGCAGAACGCCGTGTGCCGCTGCCCGTTCAGGCGCGGGAGCTCCTCCTGGGCGCGCAGGCTCTCGACCGTGTACTGAGGGTGCTCGTAGAGCATGCGCGCGATCACCTTCTCTTCGTCGATCTCGGCGCCGCGGTTCAGCGTCACGCAGTAGTGGGCCCGCGCGTCGAGACGCTGCAAGCGGTTCAGGTAGTAGGTCATGGTGGGCATGGAGGCGGGCGAGCGGCAGTCGGAGACGAAGTAGTTCCACGAGGCGCGGGCGCCGCGGGCCCTGGGGAGAAAGCGCTCGTCGGTGTGCAGCACGGTCTCGTTCGACGTGTAGCGGAAGGCGCCGAGGGCGCTGCGCTCGTCGTCGCTCGGGTCGGCGAGCAGGCGCAGAGCCTGGTCGGGGTGCGTCGCAACGACGACCTTGTCGAACCGCCGGGTCTCCCCGCGCGAAGTCTCGACAGTGACCCCGTTCGCGTCGCGCCGCACCGCTTTCACCTCCGCCTCGAGGTGGACCGTCCCGCCGATCCGCGCGAGGACCGCGCGCACGTAGGTCTCGCTTCCTCCCACGACCGTTCGCCAGCGAAAGCGTCTGAAGCCGAGCATTCCGTGATTCTCGAAGAAACGCAGCGCGTACGCGGCCGGGAAGCCGAGGGCGCCCTCCGGCGCCGTCGACCAGATCGCCGCGGTGAGCGGCACGAGGAAGTGGTCGCCGAACCGGCGCGAGTAGCCGCGCGCCGCGACGTGCTCTCCGAGCGTCGCGCCCTCGGCGGCGCCGCCGGGAGACTCCCGGAGCCAGCGCGCAATCTCCGCGAGGAGCCGCAGGAAGCCCGGCCGCGCCAGGTTCCGGGCTCGGGCGAAGGGCCGCCGGCCCGAGTACTCGAGCCCGCAGCGCCCGCAGCTGACCGAGAAGGACATCTCCGAGTCCTGCGTGCGTACGCCGAGCTCGCCGAAGAGGCGCAGGAGCGTGGGGTAGTTCCGCTCGTTCATGACGATGAAGCCGGTGTCGAGCGCGAGCTCCCGCCCCTCCACGTGGTGGCGGATCGTGTGCGTGTGCCCGCCGGCCCAGCTCTCGCGCTCGAACAGTTCGACCTCGTTCCCGCGGGAGAGCGCGTAGGCTGCGCCGAGCCCGGCGACGCCGGTTCCGACGACCGCGACCCTCATCGGCGGCTGTAGGCTTCCCCGGGCATGGAGCAAACCTTAGACACCAGCCCGCTCGTCGCCACCGTCCGGACAAGGACGAGCACCTCGAGCCAGATCGTCACGGTCATCGCCGTCCTCGTCCCGCCCTTCGGGCTGCTCTCGGCCATGGGTGTCCTCTGGGGCGTCGGGTTCGGGCCTGTGCCGCTCGCGACGCTCGTCATCATGTACACGCTCTGCGGGCTCGGGATCACGGTCGGCTTCCACCGCCTCTTCACGCACAGGAGCTTCGAGACGACGCAGACTGTGCGCGCGCTCTGGGCCATCCTCGGCTGCATGGCCATGCAGGGGCCGTTGACGCAGTGGGTGACCGATCACCGGAAGCACCACGCGCTCTCCGACCAGGAGGGCGACCCGCACTCCCCCCACGCCGGCCGCGGCGACGGCGTCCTCGGCGTCGTCGTCGGCCTGCTCCACGCTCACATGGGCTGGCTCTTCCACGCGAAAGGGCTCGAGCGCGGCTGGCAGTACGGGCGCGACCTCTACTCCGACCGGCTCATCCGGACGATCGACCGCCTCTACCTCGTCTGGGTCGTGGTCACGCTCGGAATTCCGTTCCTGATCGGGTTTGCGGCCGGCGCAGGGAGCGTGAGCCTCGGGCTCGAGGCGATGGTCTGGGGCGGCATCCTCCGCATCTTCCTCTTTCAGCACGTCACCTGGAGCATCAACTCGATCTGCCACGCGTTCGGCACGCGGCCGTACCGGACACGAGACGAGAGCCGGAACGTGTGGCTTCTCGCCCTGCCCTCGTTCGGCGAGGCGTGGCACAACAACCACCACGCCTTCCCGGCCTCGGCCGTGCACGGGCTCGACTCGCGGCAACTCGACCTCTCCGCGCTCGTGATCCGCGGGATGGAGCGCCTCGGCGTCGCCTGGGACGTGAAGCGGCCGAGCGAGAGGCAACGTGCCCGTCGCCGCGCTCAAACCGCCGAGGCCTGAAAGCGCTCGAGCTCCGCGGCGACGAGGTCGGCCCATCGGCCGGCGCGCGGAAGGGGGACGACGCTGCCCCAGGGGACCCGGACCGCGAGGCCGTGCACGGCACCGGGGATGAGCCTGTACGAGGCTTCCACACCCTGCTCGACCGCGCGCTCGAAGCCACGGCGTGAGCTCCGCGGGTGCACGCCGGGGATGCCCGGGAGCCAACGGTCGAGCCCGCCGTGGAAGACGGCGAGGCGTCGGCCGTCCAGACCCGAGATCGGGAGCCGGTCGGGGAGCCAGGGGGCGAGGCCGATCATCGTCGTGACCGCCCGGTGTGACGCGGCGCCGAGCGACACCGCCCCGCCCATCGAGAAGCCGAGCAGCGCGACCTCGGCCGCGCCCGCGGCGACGACGGCCTCGACCGCGGCCAGCGCATCCTCGACGCACAGGTCGAGGCGCTTCCAGGACTTGATCCGGTAGCGCACCTCGGCGAGCCCGAGGCCCGGGAAGCCCGGGGCAAGTCTTGACACGAGCCACTCGAGGCTCGCGCTCCAGGTCCCTGCGATTTGGCGCCCGGTCCCGCCGTTCACGCAGACGACGGCGTGCTGATTGCCGCCGTTCGAGACGCGCAGGCCGGCACCGGTCGGAAGGGCGATCGTCACACTCACGTGGGTATCTTCTCAGTGGCCGATCGAATGGTTCTCGTCTGCTCGGTCGCGCCGCGAGCCTCGCCCTCTTACTCGATCCCGGCATACACGGAGCGCAGGTACGA
>JBGPNP010000183.1:0-5920 GCA_041487575.1 Gaiellaceae bacterium
CACCGCGATCCTCGTTCCGACGTTCACCGGGCGCACCGCTTCGGCGGTGGCTCGCCACCGGCCGCGCCGGCCGGTGATCGCCGTCACGCACAGGCAGCACGCAGTCCAGCAGCTCGCGATCGAGTGGGGCGTCGTCCCGGCCGTGATCCCGGAGTGCGTCGACGTCGAGCACCTCTGGGCGTGCTCGCTCGCGGCCGCCCGCGCGACCGGCTTGGTCGAGCCCGGCGACCGGATCGTCATCACCGCCGGCACGGCCGTGAACATTCCGGGCTCGACGAATCTCATCAAGGTCGAGACGGCGTAGTCCCGCCGAGAAGGACCCGCAGCGCCGCGGGCGAACGAGGCGCTGTGGCCCCACGCAGGTCCGCACGCCGTCGCCCGCCCCGCCGCAGGCTTGCACTCCGCTGGCTCGGGCTCCTCGTCCTCCTTGCCGTCGCCGTCGCCTACGTCCGCCCGCTTCGCGCCTACCAGCATGCCCGATCGCAGGTCGCGGCCGCCCAGCGGGACGTCGCAGCGCTCGAGACAGCCAACCGCGTGCTCAGGCACAGGGCTGCCCGCACGGACACCGACCAGTTCGTCCTCGAGGAGGCGCGCAAGCTCGGGCTCGTCCGGCCCGGCGAGCGGCTCTTCATCGTCAAGGGGGCCGAGAAGCCGGAAGGGGCGCCGATACGATGACCGCGTGGATGACGAAGCGGTCGTTTCCTGGCAGCTCGGTCGGCCCGTCCGGTCCTTTCGCCGCGTCGCCGTGCGCTGTGTCCACGCCTTCCCGGCGGTTACGGAGCAGGGGCCGTTGGGCGCGGATGGCAAGCCCTTCCCGACGACCTACTACCTGACCTGCCCATGGCTCGTGGCAGGCGTCGCGCGCATCGAGGCTGCGGGCGGCGTCGAGCGCTGGTCGCGCGCTGCGGCCGCCGAGCCGGAGCTCGCGGAGAGCCTCGCCCGCGCGGACGCCGAGCAGCGCCGCCTCCGGCCCGAGCTCGACGTCGGCATCGCCGGCACGCGCGACCGGACGAAGCTCAAGTGCCTGCACGCCCACGCGGCCTTCGCCCTCGCCCGGCCGGGCTACGAGCTCGGCGACCGCATCCTCGGTGAGGCGGGCGAGCTCTGGTGCCCCGACGCACGCTGCCGGGCGGCGGAGGGCGGCTGATGCTCGAGAGCGCGCGCTACCAGTGGCAGGAGGGCCTGCGGCGGCTCGAGTCGGAGGGCGGGGAGACGGCGCGCGCCCGCCAGCTCAACTTCCTCGTCGAGGCCGTCATGGACGAGCTGCGCCGGCGCGTCGGGCACACCTTCACCCTCACCGAGCTTGCGAACGCCTACGATGGGGCCGAGGACTGGGCCCGGGAGGCCGTCGTCGATGCGGTTCAGCCCAAGTTTCGGGCGGGGGTGCGCGACGCCGCGGTGATCCAGGACGCCGCGTTCGCCCGCTACGCGCGCGGCGCCAGCGACTACGTGCCGTGACCTCGCCTCTCTCCTCCGAGGCTCGCCGCCAGGCGGACCTCCGCCGCAGGACGCGCCACCGGCGCCGCCGGGCGCTCCTCTGGGTCGTCCGGCTCGCCCTCCTTGGGCTCGCCTTCTTCGCCGGGCTCGCCGTCGGCCGGGCAATCGAGGACGCGCCCGCGCCAGGCGGGACGCAGACGCTCGTGCGCACGCTCGAGCCCGCGACGATCCACCCGGCGCCGCGTACGGTCACCGTCACGGTCCCGGGCGCCTAGTGGTGCACTACTAGAGGCTTGATGTGCAACTCCCTGTGTTAGCGTCGCGAACGGTGCGTTCGCTCCGTCATCCAGCGATTCTCGGCGTCATCGTCCTCTCGCTCGGCATCGGGGCTTATTTCGGCAGCTCACAGGTAGCGACTCGCGCCTCGACGGGCCGCGCGACTCGTGCCGTGTATCTGCGAAGCCAGGACGTTGCGATTTTCGGCGGCGTCCAGTGCATCGCCAACACCGAGGCGGGAGCGCGGCATCTTGCTTTGCCAGCGCCGACCAAGAGCCAAGACTCGCTACGAGGTCGCCATTTACCCGGACAGCATCATCGTCTACAGGATGGGCCAGCCCGACAACCCGGTCTACGCGACCCCCCGCAAGTAGACCGCTCGATGCTGGGTTTCACATCAAGCCTCTAGCCTAGTTGTGACCGGCCTCGACCGCCACGCCCTCCTCTGGGTCGTCGGGCACCGGGCGGGCTGGCTCGACCCCGTCTTCGTCGGGCTCTCGGTCGCGGGCTACGGCGGCCTTCTCTGGATCGGGCTCGCCGCGGGGCTCGCCGCGTGGCGCCGGCGCGGAGTCCTCGCCTTCACCGCCCTCGCTGCGGCCTGCGTGTGGAGCGCCGACCTCCTGACGCTCCTACTGAAGGCGATCGTGGAGCGGCCCCGCCCCTTCCAGGCCTTGCCGCAGATCGATCCCCTACTGCACGGGACGCTCGGCGCCTCGTTCCCCTCCGGGCACGCCGCCACGAGCTTCGCGGGCGCGACCTTCCTCGCTCTGGCGGCGCCGCGGCTCGCTCCGGCCCTCTTCGTTCTCGCCGCCGCCGTCGCGTACTCGCGCGTCTACGTCGGCGTCCATTACCCGCTCGACGTCGTCGCGGGTGCCGCGCTCGGGGCGGCGGTCGGAGTCGGGTTCAGGGTTCTCGGGCCGCGCGCAGGAGCCCTGCTGCGAGCAGGACCGCTGCGCCGCCCAGGCTGATCCAGATCCCGACGCCGCGCTCGGCCGGCTGGATCTGGCTCGGGACCGAGAAGACCCGGATGAGGGCGAAGATCGTCGCTGCGGCGCCCAGCACGGCGAGCACGAGCCCGGCCGGGAGCGCCGGCGGGAGCTCGAATCCGGTCGCGCGCAGGAAGAGGAGGAGGAGCGCGGCGATCCCGGCGACGAAGACGAGCTTCCCGAGGGCGCCCGTGTTCCAGCCGATGACCGCGTAGCGGACGCCGTCGATCGTGACCGCGTACCAGCCGGTGAAGGCGCCGACGGCGAGAACGATCCCGCCGGCCCAGGCGAACGCGTCGCCGCCGCTCCGGAACGTCGTTGGGCGGGCCACTAAATCCCGAAGAGCGCTCGGATCTGATCCCAGATCGACAGGCTCAGGATGACGGCGAAGAAGAGGAGCGCGCCGAACAGCCCCCAGAAGCGGACACGCGCCCGCTGGGTCTCGGCCTGGTGTTCCTCCCGCGCTCGGCGCTTCGCGCGCTCCTTCGCGAGCGCCCGCGGGATCACGGACGGATCGACGGGTGCAGTCTCGACCTCGGCTCGTCTCGGGGCAGGAGCGGCCATGGCGGCGGGCATTGTCGCACAAACCCGGCGTTTGGACGAGCGGGGGACCGCGGCGCGGGCGCGTCGCGGCTGGCAGACTCACCCCTGTGGCAGCGACCCTCGAGGCGACCGACGAGAGGGCGATCGTGCGGCCGGTCTCGCGCGTCAGGCTGGGCGTCGTCGTCTTTGCCGGC
This sequence comes from Gaiellaceae bacterium, assembly GCA_041487575.1. GTDB lineage: Bacteria > Actinomycetota > Thermoleophilia > Gaiellales > Gaiellaceae > JBGPNP01. The sequence continues at coordinate 3,437 of JBGPNP010000183.1, forward strand.
GGCGCTGGGACGCTCGCGACCGAGATCTCGGCCTCGCGCCTTCTCGCCCCCTTCTTCGGCAGCTCGACGATCGTCTGGGCGAACATCATCGGGCTCACGCTCCTCTATCTCGCGGTCGGGTACTGGGTCGGCGGCAAGTGGGCCGACCGCCGGCCGGACCCTGGGCTCCTCGGACGCATCATGCTCGTGGCGGCCGTGTTCATCGCGGCGACGCCGTTCATGGCGCGGCCGATCCTCGAGGCCGCCGTGCGCGGGCTCGACTCGATCGCGGTCGGAGCGGTCGTAGGGTCGTTCTTCGCGGCACTCGGGCTCTTCGCCGTCCCGGTCACCCTCCTCGGCGCGGTCTCGCCGTTCGCGATCCGGCTCGCGCTTCGCGATGTGAGCGAGGCCGGCGCCGTCGCCGGGCGCCTCTACGCGCTCTCGACCGTCGGGAGCATCTTCGGCACGTTCGTCTCGGCCGTCGTCACCATCCCGCTCGCCGGCACGCAGCGAACGATGCTCGGCTCGGCGGCGCTCCTCGTCTGCGCCGCTGCGCTCCTGCTCGGGGGCCGCTGGCAGCTCGTCACCGCGGCCGTCGCGGGGCTGCTCCTGCTCTCGCCGGGGGTCGTCAAGGCGACGCCGGGCCTCATCTGGGAGACGGAGTCGCCCTATCAGTACGTCCAGGTGCTCCGGCGCCCCGACGGGCACGTCTCGCTGCGGCTGAACGAAGGGGTGGTCGCGCACTCGGTCTTCTGGCCGCACAGCGTCCTCACCGGCGGAGAGTGGGACATGTTCCTCGTCGTGCCGCCGCTCCTCGGTCACCCGGTCCGGCGGGTGCTGATCGTCGGCAACGCCGGCGGGACGATCGCCCGCGCGTTTGGCGCCTTCTACCCAGGCGCCGAGATCGACGGCGTCGAGATCGACCCGAAGGTGACCGAGGCCGGAAGGCGCTTCTTCGGCCTCGGCGACAACCCGAGGCTGCACGTGATCACGGCGGACGGGCGTCCCTACCTCGAGCTGACGAAGAGGCGCTACGACCTGATCGCCGTCGACGCTTACCGTCAGCCCTACATCCCCTTCTACCTCGCGACGAAGGAGTTCTTCGAGCTTGCGCGGAAGCACCTCGAGCCGGGCGGCGTCGTTGCCCTGAACGTCGCGTCCCTGCCGGAGGACGACCGCCTCTCGAATGCGATCGGGACGACGCTGCTGTCGGCGTTCCCGCAGGCGTGGCGCTGGAAGCCCCTCCGCTTCAGCGAGCTCGTGCTCGGCTTCGACCGGCCGGTCTCGTCCCAGGTCCTGCGCGATCGCGTCGGCCTCCTAGACCCCCGGCTCGCCTCCCTCGGCGTGCTCTTCCGCCATGAGCTCGCTCCGGTCGTGGCCTCCGGGCGGCCGCTCACCGACGACCGAGCCCCGGTCGAGTGGCTCACCGACAGCATGATCCTCCGCTTCGTCGCCCACGGAGGGTTCCTCGACGAGCATCTGCTCCCGACGGCGCCTGCGCCCGCAGGATGAGGCTCCGCCGCGAGGGCGGCCTCTACCTCCGCGTCGGCCACCGGGGGGCCGGCGCGCTCGCGCCAGCGAACATGATTTCCTCGCTCGAGGCCGCCCTCGACGCCGGAGTCGACCTCGTCGAGTTCGACGTGCTGCCGCGCGGCGATGAGCTCGTGCTTGCGCACACGGGCGAGGACGTGACCGCGGGCAGCGTCACGCTCGAGCAGGCGCTCGCGTTCCTCGCCGGCGCGGCACCGCCCGGGGTCGGGCTCGACCTCGACCTCAAGTGGTACGGCTACGAGGAGGAGGTCGTGGACGCGCTGCGCCGCCACGGCCTCGCCGGCCGCACGCTCGTCTGCTCGGTCTTCCCGGACAGCCTCCGCCTCGTCAAGGCGCTCGAGCCCACGCTCCGCACGGGCATCTCCTACCCATGGGACCGCCGCGGACTCGCCGACCGGCGCGCCATGAAGCCCGTCGTCAAGGGCGGGCTCGCCGCTCTCCGGCGCGCGCTTCCCTTTCGCATCGGCGGGTTCGTCGCCCGGGCGCGGGCAGACGCCGCCATGGTCAACCACCTCGTGCTCTCGCGGGCGGTCGTCGAGCGCTGTCACGCGCTCGGCGCGCCCGTCTTCGCCTGGACTGTCGACCGCCCGGCCGACCTCGAGCGGGTCGTGTCGATGGGCGTAGACGGGGTCGTCTCGAACGATCCCCGCATCTTCGGTCGCTAACATCGTCGGTCGGATCGTGTTCCGGGCCCTCGTCATCGCTCTCGCTCTCGCCGTCGGCGCGGTTCCCGCGGCCCTTGCCGACGAGCCTCTGCCCCCGCCGCCCGAGCCCGTGCCCGTCACGGTCGTTCCGGAGGGCGTGACGATTTCAGGTGTCGCCGTCGGCGGCATGACCGCGGAGGAGGCGACGGCGACCGTCCAGGCCTGGTTCGACCAGCCGGTTCGCTTCCAGTTCAAGAAGAAGCGCTGGCGGGCGAGCCCGATCGATCTCGGCGCCCGGCCCTACGTCGAC
>JBGPNP010000184.1:0-5918 GCA_041487575.1 Gaiellaceae bacterium
CAGCCGAGGGCTGCTCCTCGGGCGTCTCGCCGCCCGTCGTCTGCTCGTCGTTCTCTGCCATCGACTCCTTCTCCTACGCGCTCGCGCGCTCGTACTGGATCGTCAGGATGCGGGCGATCTCGCGCTTGGCGAGCGCAAGGCGAGCGGAGTTCTCGAGCGCGCCCGTCGCCGCCTGGAAGCGCAGGTTGAAGAGCTCCTGGCGACTCTCGGCGAGCCGCTTCCCCAGCTCCTCGTCCGAGAGCTGACGCAGATCTCTAGCCCTCAAAGAGATCAACCTCTCGCTTTACGAACTTCGTCTGGATCGGCAGCTTCATCCCGGCCAGGCGCATGGCCTCGCGGGCGAGCTCCTCGCTCACCCCGGCGAGCTCGAACATGACCCGGCCGGGCTTCACGACCGCTACCCAGTGCTCGGGGGAGCCCTTGCCGGAGCCCATGCGGGTCTCGGCCGGCTTCTGCGTGACGGGCTTGTCCGGGAAGATGTTGATCCAGACCTTCCCGCCGCGCTTGATCTTGCGCGTCATGGCGATACGAGCCGCCTCGATCTGGCGGTTCGTGACCCAGCCGCACTCGAGCGCCTTGAGGCCGTAGTCGCCGAAGTGGACCTGCTGCTGGCCCTTGGCGGCGCCCCGCATGCGGCCGCGGTGCTGCTTGCGGAACTTCGTCTTGCGCGGGAGAAGCACGTTCTACTCCTCCGGCTCCGTAACGGGCTGCTCGACGATCGGCTCCGAGGCCTGGGGCTCCACCGATTCCTCCGGGGCCGGGGCGGCCTCCGCCGGAGGCCTGGCAGGGCGCTCCGGGCCGCGCCGTCTCGGGCTGCCGCCACCAGCGCCGCCGGGGCCGCGCCTGCGCTGCCGCACGGGGCCGAGACCCTCGCGGTCGGCCGAAGGACGACGGCCTCCCTCGCGCCCCGCGCCGAGACCCTCCGACGGACCGCCGCGCCGCCGTGCCTGGTCCTGCTCGCCGAGCCGGCCGACACGCTCGGGACCCGAGTCGAAGCCCTCGGGCATGATCTCACCCTTGTTGATCCAGACCTTCACACCGATACGACCGAAGGTCGTCTTCGCCTCAGCGAAGCCGTAGTCGATGTCAGCACGCAGCGTATGGAGCGGGACCCGCCCCTCGGAGTAGGTCTCCGAACGGGACATCTCGGTGCCTCCCAGACGACCGCCGCACGTGATCTTCACCCCGTGGGCGCCGGAGCGCATCGCCGAGGCGAGCGAGCGCTTCATCGCACGGCGGAAGCTGACACGGTTCTGGAGCTGCTCGGCGATCGACTGCGCGACCAGCTTCGCGTCGAGCTCCGGGCGCTTGATCTCGTTGATGTTGATGTGGACGTTCTTCTGCGTCATCGCGTGGATCTCGCGGCGAAGCGCGTCCACCTCGGCCCCGGACTTCCCGATGACGATGCCCGGCCGGGCCGTGTAGATATCGATCGTGACCCGCTGCTTGTCCTTCTTGATGAGGATGTCGGAGAGGCCGGCGTGGCCGAGCTTGCGGTAGATGTGCTTGCGGATGTTGACGTCCTCGATCAGGTACCCGGCGAACTCCTTCGAGCTCGTGTACCAGTTCGACTTCCAGTCGTGGATGATGCCGACCCGCAGGCCGCCTGGATGGACCTTCTGTCCCACTAGCTCCCCTCGCTCTCCTTCTTCTTGCGGCGCGCCGGTTTCTCGGCCTCGCCTGACGGCTCTGCCGCGGACTCGGGCTTCCGCCGGGTCCGCTTCGGCTTCTCCTCGACGGCCTCGGCCTCCGAGGCGTGCTCGGCCTTCTTGCGCGGGGTGCGCTTCGGCTTCTCCTCGGCGGAGGCTTCTCCCTCAGCGGGCGGAGCCTCGACGACCGCGGCCCCCGCAGCGGGTGCCTCGACTGCCTCCGCCTTCTTGCGCGGAGCGCGCTTCGGCTTCTCCTCGGCGAGCGCCGCGGGCGGGAGCGGCGCCGGGATTGCTTCGCCGCCGGGAAGTCCGAGCGTGATCTCGATATGGCACGTGCGCTTCTTGATCCGACCCACACGGCCGCGTGCGCGGGCGCGCCAACGCTTGAGCGTGGGGCCGGCGCCGACCGTGGCCGTGGCGACAAAGAGGTCGTCCCCTGAGAGTCCGTGGTTTGCCTCCGCGTTCGCGACCGCGGAGTTGAGAACCCGCGCGACGTCCCGGGCCGCGTCCCGCGTCAGAAAGGCGAGAATCGTGCGGGCCTCGGGGACGCTCCGGCCCCGGATCTGGTCCGCGACTAGCATCGCCTTCCGCGGCGCCGTGTGCACGAACTTCGCGACGGCGCGCACTTCGGTTCTCGGCTTCTCAGCGATCGCCATCACGGCCTCCACCCGAGAGAAGTGACGGGTCAAACCTGCCCGCCGGGCAAATGTGAAGCATTTTTCCGGGCATTTAGCGTTTCTTGGCCTGCCGGTCGCCCGCGTGCCCGCGGAACGTTCGGGTAGGAGCGAACTCGCCGAGCTTGTGCCCGACCATCGACTCGGTCACGAACACGGGAACGTGCTTGCGCCCGTCGTGGACTGCGATCGTGTGCCCGACCATCTCGGGGAAGACGGTCGAGGCGCGCGACCAGGTGCGGATGACACGCTTCTGGCCCGTCGCGTTCAGCTCCTGGACGCGGCCCAGAAGCCGCTGCTCGACGAACGGTCCCTTCTTGCTGGACCTACTCAACCGGGCTCACGTCTCGAACCAATCCTCTCTCCACCCGAGCGAAGCGATGGGTCAAATCAGCCCCCGGGGAAATGCGAAGCATGTTTCCGGGCATCATCGGCGTTCCTTGCCGCGGCGGCGGCCGCGGACGATCAGCTTGTCGGACTGCTTGTGCTTGCGGCGGGTGCGCTTGCCGAGCGTCGGCACGCCCCACGGGGTGACCGGGTGCCGGCCGCCCTTCGACTTGCCCTCGCCGCCGCCGTGCGGGTGGTCGACGGGGTTCATGGCCGAGCCGCGCACAGCGGAGCGCTTGCCGAGCCAGCGGCTGCGGCCGGCCTTCCCGCTGGAGATGTTCTCGTGGTCGACGTTCCCGACCTGCCCGACCGTCGCTCGGCAGGTGAGCGGCACGCGGCGCATCTCCCCCGAGGGCAGGCGCAGGACGGCATAGCCCTCGTCCTTCGCGACGAGCTGGATTCCAGAGCCCGCGCTCCGGGCGAGCTGGCCACCCTTCCCGGGCTGGAGCTCGACGTTGTGGACGAGCGTGCCGGTCGGGATGTTCGCCAGGGGCAGCGCGTTCCCCGGCCGGATGTCCGCGCCCGAGCCCGACTCGACCATCTGCCCGACGGCGAGCCGCGCCGGCGCGAGGATGTAGGACTTCGCCCCATCGACGTAGTGGAGCAAGGCGATGCGCGCCGATCGGTTCGGGTCGTACTCGATCGCGGCGACCTTCGCCGGCACGCCGTCCTTCGTCCGCTTGAAGTCGACGACGCGGTAGAGGCGCTTGTGGCCGCCACCCTGATGGCGAACCGTGAGTCGGCCCGCATTGTTGCGCCCGCCCTTCTTCGTGATCGGCTCGGTGAGGCTCTTCTCCGGCTCGGTCTTCGTGACCTCCTCGAAGGTCGAGACGCTGCGGAATCGCCGGCCTGGGCTCGTTGGCTTGTACTTGCGCAGTGGCATGGGTTAGACCGTGGCTCCCTCGAAGATCTCGATCTTGTCGCCCTCGCGAAGCTGGACGACGGCCTTCTTCCAGCCGGGCCGTATGCCCTTGTGGAAGCCGCGCCGCTTGGGCTTGGGCTGGACCTTGACGATGTTCACGGCCGTGACCTTGACGTCGAAGAGCTCCTCGACCGCCTGCCGGATCTGCGTCTTGTGCGCCTTGTCGTGGACGCGGAACGAGTACTTGTTCTCGTTGATGAGGCTGTAGCTCTTCTCCGACACGACCGGAGCGATGAGCACTTCGCGCGGATCGAGGCTCATCGCGCGATTCCTTCCACCCTGGCAAGCGCCTCTTCGCTGACGAGCAGCGAGCGCGCCCACACAAGCGCGCCGACCTCGAGCTCCGACGGCGAGAGGACAAGCGTGCGGTCGAGGTTCCTGAACGACCTCGCCATGGACTGCTCGCTCTCGTCACAGACGACGACGAGCGGGGCCTGGGCGCCCCACGTCACAACGAACTGAGCGGCCCCTTTCGTCGAGGGTTCTTCGCCGAAGGCCGAGCCGTCGACGACGCCGAGCGTCCCGCCCTCGGCATGCGCCGAGAGCGCTGACCGGAAGGCCGCCTTGCGCGCCTTGCGGTTCACCTTCAGCTCGTAGCTCCGCGGGCGCGGCGCGAAAGCGACGCCGCCGCCCGTCCACTGCGGCGCGCGCGTTGTGCCCTGGCGGGCCCGGCCGGTGCCCTTCTGCCGCCAGGGCTTCGAGCGACCGCCCGAGACGAGCCCCCGGCTCTTGGCGGCCTGCGTGCCGGCCCGTGCCGCAGCGGCTTCCGCCCGCACTGTCTCGTGGACGAGATGCAGCTTCACCTCGACGCCGAACACATCGTCGGGGAGCGCGACGTCCTTCGCCTTCTTGCCGGCGACGTCGAGGAGCGTCGCGGTCGGCATCAGCCGTCCTCCCGAACGACGACGACCGCGTTCTTGTGGCCCGGGACGGCCCCGCGCACGAGGAGCACGTTCAGCTCCGGGTCGCGGTCGACGACGACGAGCCCTCGCTGCGTCACGCGCTTGCCGCCCATGCGGCCGGCCATCCGGACGCCCTTGAAGACCCGCGAGGGCCACGCTGAGGCTCCGATCGAGCCCGGCGCGCGGATGTTGTGCGAGCCGTGAGTGACTGGCCCGCGGTGGAACCTGTGACGCTTGATCGTCCCCTGGAAGCCCTTGCCGATCGAGATCCCCGTCACCTTGACCTTCTCGCCTGGCTCGAAGGCCTCCACCGTGACGGTGTCCCCCTGGGCGAGCCCGTGCACACCCCGGATCTCGACGAGCTTCCGGTGCGCGCCGACTCCGTGCTTCTCGAGGTGCCCAAGCTCCGGCCTCGTGATCTTCCGCGCCGGCACCGCGTCGAAGGCGAGCTGCACCGCCTCGTACCCGTCCGCCGACGCGGTGCGAACCGCGACGACAGGGCAGGGGCCGGCCTCGATGACGGTGACGGGAATGAACTTTCCCGTCTCGGGATCGAGAATCTGGGTCATGCCCAGCTTTCTTCCCACGATGCCTTTCATGGTTTTCGCCTCATCAAATTGGTCACAACTTGATTTCGATGTCGACGCCGGCGGGAAGATCGAGACGCATGAGCGAGTCAACCGTCTTCGGGGTCGGCGAGTGGATGTCGATCAGGCGCTTGTGCGTGCGCACCTCGAAGTGCTCACGGGAGTCCTTGTCCTTGAACGGGCTGCGAATCACCGTGTAGACGTTCTTCTCGGTTGGAAGGGGCACAGGGCCCGTCACCGTCGCTCCGGTGCGCTGGGCGGTGTCGACGATCGACGCCGCCGAACGGTCGAGCTGGTGGTGGTCGTAACCCTTGAGCCGGATGCGGATCTTTTGCTGGGGCACTCGTTCCCTACTTGATGATCTCGGTGACGACGCCGGCGCCCACGGTGCGGCCGCCCTCGCGGACCGTGAAGCGCTGGCCCTCGTCCATGGCGATCGGCTGGATCATCTCGATCTCCATGTTCGTGTTGTCGCCCGGCATGACCATCTCCTGGCCCTCCGGGAGCTTGATGTTCCCGGTCACGTCCGTCGTGCGGAAGTAGAACTGCGGCCGGTAGCCGTTGAAGAACGGCGTGTGGCGCCCGCCCTCGTCCTTCGAGAGGACGTAGACCTCCGCCTTGAAGTGCGTGTGCGGCGTGATCGAGCCGGGCTTGGCGAGCACCTGGCCGCGCTCGAGATCCGTGCGCTCAATGCCACGCAGCAAGACGCCGACGTTGTCGCCGGCGATGCCGGAATCAAGGGTCTTGTTGAACATTTCGACGCCGGTGACGACGGTCTTGCGGGGCGCCTTCATCAG
>JBGPNP010000185.1:0-5909 GCA_041487575.1 Gaiellaceae bacterium
CCCTCGCGGCCGACCTGGGGCGCGCCGGCTTTCGCTGCGAGCGGGTGACGCACGCGAACCTCCTCCCCTCGCTCTGGGCTGCTGCGCGAATGCGCTCGCCCCGGGCCCCCTCGACGACGAGCCACGGCATCCCGGCGCAGCCGGGGCGCCTGGCCGCCTCGGTCTGCGGCCGCCTGCTCGAGCTCGAGGCGCGCCGGCTCGCCCGCCCGGGCGCAACACGCGCACGAGCTCGGCGAGCGCCACGGTCGGCTCCTGGACGTAGTCGAGCACGCCCGTGGCGACGACCGCGTCGAAGCTCGCGTCGGGAAACGGGAGCCGCTCGATCGGCGCCTCGAGCAGCCGCTCGGCAGCCTGCGGCAGTCGCCGCCGCGCGAGCTCGACCATCGCGCGGGACACGTCCGTGCCGGAGATCGCCCAGCCGAGGCGGTCGAGCTCGTCCAGGAGCCGCCCGGGCCCCATGCCCGCGTCGAGGACGGCGCCCGGCCCGCCGCCGAGGAGGCCGACGACCGCGTCGCGGCGGACCCGGAGCGCGTAGCCGGCCGGCCCCGGGGACTCGTGGTCGGCGTCGTAGCGGGCCGCGGCGACGTCGAAGTACGCCGCCACCTCGCGTGCGGTCGCGGGCTCGGCCTCCTTCGACGCGAGCGCGAAGAGCGTGTGCCCGAACGGCAGGGAGCGGCCGGGCCGGGAGAGCCGGCGCGCCTCGAGCTCGAGCAAGCGGCCGCAGACCGAGGCGGCCAGGCGCCCCGGCTGTGCCGGGATGCCGTGGCTCGTCGTCGAGGGGGCCCGGGGCGAGCGCCTTCGCGCGACTGCCCAGAGCGAGGGGAGGAGGTTCGCGTGCGTCACCCGCTCGCAAGAGAAGCCGGCGCGCCTCAGGTCGGCCGCGAGGGTCCTCCGGTCGTAGGCGCGCCAGTCCGAGCCCTCCCGGCGCGTTCGTCGCGACCCGTTCGTCCGCACGAGCAGCAGCCCGCCCGCCACGAGGACGCGGGACAGCTCGCGGAGGGCCCTCTCCACCTCCGTCTCGGGGACGTGCTGGAGGACGTCGTTCGCGACGACGAGGTCGAAAGAGGCGTCCTCGAAAGGGAGCGCGCCCAGCGGGGCGACGCGGACGTCCGCCTCGGGGACGCGCGTCCGCGCGAGCTCGACCGCGCGCTCGCTCAGGTCGACCCCGGCCGCGCGCTCGAGCCCTCCCGCGTCGAGGGCGAACCGGAGGAAGCCGCCCGTGCCGCAGCCGGCGTCGAGGAGCCGCGCGCCGGGCTGCGCGAGGCGGTCGTCGAGGAGCGCGGCGGCGATCGCGCGCATCCCCTGGTGCCACCAGTGCGTCTGCTCGACCTCGTAGAGGCGCTCGTAGTAGTCGGGCGGGACCTCGAACGTCACCTGCGGGCGAGGAGCACGTTCAGCGGCGGCGCGAGGCCACGGCCGACCACGCTTCTGTGGTGGAGGACGAAGACGAGGAACTCCGTCGCGACGCTCACCCCGGCTGCGCCCTCGATCCCGGCGAGCGGCACCGCGACGCAGTTGGCCGCGATGTTGAAGATGGCGGCGACGACGTTGTTCCGCATCGTCACAGACTGGCGGTCGCGGGCGGTCAGGACGTTTGCGTAGGCGAGGCCGAGCGCCGAGAGCGGCGCACGCCAGATGAGGACGGCGAGCGCGGTTGCAGCGGCCGCGTAGTCGTCGCCGAAGACGAGGCGGACGGCGAGGCCGGCGGTGACCGAGGCGACGATGGCAACCGGGACGGTCACCCCCGTGGAGACGAGCACTGTCCGTCGTAGGAGCGTCGCGGTGCTCCCCGAGGACGCCGCGCTGTACGAGGCGAGGAACGAGACGGCGAAAAGGCCGAGCAGGCCCGAGAAGAAGAGCGCCGGCTTGACGGCGACGCCGTAGAGGCCGACGTCGTCCCGCCGGAGGACCACGCCGATGAGGAGGAGGTCGAACGAGAAGACGGTCGCGCGCGCGAAGCCGTTCACCATGAGCGGGAGGCTCTCCCTGAGAGTCGCCCGCCACCGGACCACGTTGACGCGGGGCCGGAGCAGGCCGTAGCGGGCCCGCGCCGCCCAGATGACGACGAGCGCGTACCCGAGCAGGCCGGCCGCCTGGAGGACGGGGACGTCGAGCGTGTCGTGCTTGCTCCGGACGAGGACGAGGACACCCGCGACGAAGACGACCTGCGAGAGCACGTTGCCGACGGCGGCGGCCCGCGAGCCTCCGGCGCCCAGGATCATCCAGCGGAGGTTGAGGGCGCCCGCGGGCAGGACGAGCGCGAAGAGCCAGAGCACGTTCCGGTCGGAGGCGGTCTGGGCGACGACGGCGGCCGCTGCGACGAGCAGCGCTGCCGCGACCACAGACAACGCGAGCCGAAGGCCCAGCACCGGCTCGGCGATCTCCCGGAAGCGGCCGGGAGCGCGAGCGACATCGCGGATGTTCAGAACCTCGGTGCCCCAGTCGGCGACGAGTGCGAACCACGTGACGAGGGTCGCGCCCAGCGTGATGAGGCCGAAGCCGCCGGGGTCGAGCCGGCGCGCCATCACGACGACTGCGGCGAGCCCGAGCATCCTCGCAACGACCTCGCCTGCTGCGAGGTTGGCGAAGCTCTTGACGAGGGCGGGCCACGTCCCGACGACCTCGAGCGGCGGTGTGTCGGCGAGGTCGCTCACGTCGAGGCGGGAAAGTGATCGGCCCGGACGGCGCGGCGGGCCCGGGCGCCGATCCGGCGCGCGGCCAGGTAGGCCGTCGCCGAGCCCTCGAGCGCAGCGCGCAGCCGCTCGGGCCGGCGCAGGTAGTGCGCGTCCACCCGCGGAAGGGCGAACGGGTCGGCGGAGGCGGTGGCAGGTCGCAAGCCACCGGCGCAGGCAGCCGTGTACTCGCCGGCGACGAGGCGTCTCCCCTCGTCACCGGGCAAGAGGCCGTAGGGGTACGCGAACGAGGCGACAGGCGCTCCGACCGCCTCCTCGAGCGCCCGCCTCGAGCCGGCGATCTCCCGCCGGAGCGTCTCTCCGGCTGCTGGCGCCAGCGGCGTGTGCTCCATTCCGTGGGAACCGATCTCGAAGCCGCCGCGCGCGAGGTCCGCGAGCTCCGCGGCCCCGGCCAGCGCTCGCCTCGGTGCCCGGGCGGGCTGCGTCGGCCAGTCGTTCATCCCCCCCAGCCGGCCGGCGACGCAGAAGACCGTCGCCTTGAGGCCGCGCTCGAGGAGAAGAGGAGCCGCGACCCGCGCCACGCTCGCGAAGCCGTCGTCGAAGGTGAGCGCCACCGCCCGCTCCGGGAGGGCGCCTGCGCGAAGCGCGGCGGCGAGCTCGGAGACGGTGAGGACGGGGACCCCTGACTCGGCGACGGCCTCCACGTGGGCGCGGAACGTGCGGGGATCGAGGCAGAGCGGCGGCGGCCCCTCTTCGACCGCGTGGTACGTGAGGACGAGGACGCCGTTCATGGGTCAATCTCCCTGCAAACATCCTCCCGAGCGAAGCGATGGGACAAGCTCCCCGCGCGGAAAATGCGCAGCATTTTTCGCGGACGGTTCATGCAGACGGCCTCCCCGCGGCCTCGGCCTCCGCGAGCGCCGCGAGCTCTGCGTTCCCGCGGGCACGGGCGAGCTCCGCGACGAGGCCGAAGTACCGCTCGAGGTGGGCCTGCTCCGTCCAGTGCGCGAGGTACGCGGCGCGCCCGCGCTCCCCGAGCTCGCGCCTCAGCTCGGGCTCCTCCGCCAGCCGCGCGAGCGCCCCGTCGAGCTCGGCGTCCCCCTCGTAGGCGATGCCGCCTCCGCTCTCCTCGACGAGCTCGGCGAGGGCGCCGAAGCGGTGGACGAGCGCGGGCGTGCCGCGGGCGAACGCCTCGACGGGGACGAGCCCGAACGACTCGTGCCCGAGAGTCGGAACGACGACCGCGAGCGCGCGGCGGTAGAGGGAGCCGACCGCGCTCGGGTCGACCTGTCCGAGGAAGCGGACGTGCGGCAGGTCGGCGGCGAGGCGCCGGAGCGAGCCTTCGAGCGAGCCGGCTCCCGCGACGACGAGGTCCTCGGAGCGCCTCCGCCGGAAGGCGGCGATCAGGGTTTGCGCGCCCTTGATCGGCTCGAGCCGGCCGGCGAAGAGGAAGAAGGGCCGCTCGTGCGGGAACGCGGCCTCGTCGTCGTCGCGCCCGTCCGGGACGAAGTGCGGGATGCGCTCGATGCGGACGATGCCTGCGAAGCGCTCGTGGAGCCGCTCGCTCGTGCGGCTGGGGACGATGAGCGCGTCCAGCGCAGCGAGCGAGCGCTCGAGGAGCGGCGTCAGCCGCCAGGGCTGCGGCGGGCGGCGGTAGCTGAGCGTGCAGGCCCAGCAGCGCGGCTGCTCGCACACCTCGCGCCCGTACTTCCAGAGCACGTGCGTCGGGCAGAGGAGCCACTGCTCGTGGGCCGTGTAGAGCTTGAGCCCGCTGCCCATGCCGAGGAGGGCCGGGCCGCCGAGGAGCGACGGGTTGTGGAAGTGGACGACGTCGTAGTCGGCGTCGAGCGCCTTCCGCAGCGTTCCGCGCGCGAGCAGGGGCCGGCCGGTCAAGTACGTGGCGAGCGGCGAGAGCGCCCCGGCGCGCGCGTCGACGGGGACGATACGGATGCCTTCGTCGGGCGGGACGGTAGCCGGACGGCCGGGCGCGAGAGCGCGGTAAGCCTCGCGCGAGTGCACGACGGTCACCTCGTGGCCGCGGGCGGCGAGCGCCCGGGCAAGCCGCTGCACCTGGATCGCGTCGCCGCCGAACCCCGCCGGCGGGTAGAACGTCGTGAGCAGGCAGAAGCGGAGCGGGCGCGCGCTCACCGGCGGGCCGCCTCGACCAGCAGGTCGCGCAGCCGCAGAGCGGCGTCGTCCCACGAGAGCTGCGACACCGCCTCGCGCCCGCCTGCGCCGAGCGATCGGCGCAGCGTTTCGTCCTCGAGCGCTCGCTCCAGTGCCCGCTCGAGCGCTCCGGCGTCCCCGGGCCGGAAGTAGAGCGCGGCGTCCCCGAGCGTCTCGCGGTGCGCGGGGAGATCAGAGAGGACCAGCGGCGCGCCGCACGCCGCGGCCTCGACGGCGGGCAGGCCGAACCCCTCGGCGAGCGAGGGCAGGACGACCGCGGTCGCCGCCGAGTAGAGACAGGCGAGCGTCTCGTCGGGGACGAAGCCGGGCAGGACGACGCGGTCGCCGAGCCCGAGCCGCGCGATCTGCCCGCGGACGGCCGCTGCCGCCGAGAGGTAGGGATCGGAGTCGAGGTCGCCGGCCACGACGAGGCGCGGGAGGCCGTCGGTGCGCCCCGAGAGGCCCGCGTAGGCGTCGAGGAGCGTGCCGATGCCCTTGTGCGGGCTGATGCCGCCGGCGTAGAGGAGGAAGGGCTCGTCCGGCTCGAGCCCGAGCGGCGCGAGCGCGCGCGCCGTCTCTGCGGCGGAGCGGGGCCCGAAGACCGGGTCCGCCGCCTCGCGGACGACGGCGATCCGCTCGCAAGAGATCCGGTGCCGCTCCGCAAGTGCCGCTCGCGAGGCCTCCGAGACGGTGAAGACGCGCCGGGCGCGCCGGACGGCGAACGCCTCCTTCGCGCGCCAGGCGAGCCGGGCGCGCCGCGTCGGCAGCGTCAGCTCCGGGAGCTCTGCGGCGATGACGTCGTGGACGCCGACGACGGTCGGGACGCGCAGGACGGGGAAGTATGTGTACACGGACGGGAAGAGAAAAACGTCCAGGTCACGCCGGCTGGCGGCGAGTGTGAGGCGGAGGAGGTCGCCGGCACGGCGCCCCCGAGCGGCCGAGGGCGCGCGGCCGGCGCCGACGGCGCGGCGCTCGGCGCGGGCGGGGAGCGCCGCGGCCGAGCTCGCGTCGGCGACGTAGAGGACGTAGGTCGTGTCTGGGTCCAGCTCGACGAGGCGCCCGACGGCGTTGCGCGCGAAGCGCCCGAACCCCCGCCTGTTCGCCCAGCTC
>JBGPNP010000186.1:0-5898 GCA_041487575.1 Gaiellaceae bacterium
CTCTCCCGCCGTGACGGCGAGCTCGGTGACGAACCCGCTGCGATGCGCGGTGATCTCGTTCTCCATCTTCATCGCCTCGACGACGCAGAGGACCTGGCCCGCGCTGACCTGCTGCCCCTCGGCGACCTCGACCGCGAGCACTGTGCCCTGCATCGGGCTCACGACCGCGTCGCGTGCCGCGACCTGGCCCACGCCTGCGCCGTTCTCGGCGCGGTCACGGCGGCGGCGGGCAAGCTCGCGCCAGGGCGGCTCCGGCCGAAGCACGCTGACGTCGAAGCGGCGCCCGTCCACCTCCACCTCGAACCCGGCCCCGAGCCCGCCGCCCCGGCCGGCGGCCCCGCGCCCGCCGCGGGACGGCCCTGAGAGGGTCCTGGCCTGCTCGGCGAGGAGCTCGCTCTCGACGACGCCCCGACAGGTCGAGCCCTCCACGAAGCACGGGTGGGAGAGGAGCGCGCGGTGGAATCCGAGGAGGGTCGGGACGCCCTCGATCACGAACTCTTCGAGCGCGCGGAGCATCCGCCGGCGCGCGGCTTCCCGGTCCGTGTCCCAGACGCAGAGCTTGGCGATCAGCGGGTCGTAGAGGCCGATCACCTCGGAGCCCTCGGCGACGCCGGAATCGACGCGCACCCCCGGCCCAGCGGGCTCCGCGTACGCCGTGATCACCCCGGGCCCGGGCAGGAAGCTCTTCGCCGGGTCCTCGGCATTGATGCGGCACTCGATCGCGTGGCCCGAGAAGCGGACGTCCTTCTGGCGAAACGGGAGCGGCTCGCCCGCGGCGACGAGGATCTGCGCGCGGACGAGGTCGATCCCGGTGACGAGCTCGGTCACCGTGTGCTCGACCTGGATGCGCGTGTTCATCTCGAGGAACCAGTAGTTGCCGTCCCGGTCGAGGAGGCCCTCGATCGTGCCGGCGCTCCGGTAGCCGACCGCCCGGGCGGCGCCGACGGCGATCGCGCCGATCCGCTCGCGCAGCTCCGGGGTGACGGCCGGCGACGGCGTCTCCTCGACGAGCTTCTGGTGGCGGCGCTGGATCGTGCAGTCGCGCTCGCCGAGGTGGACGACGTTCCCGTGCGCGTCGGCGAGCACCTGCACCTCGACGTGGCGCGGGTCTTCGATGTAGCGCTCGACGTAGACGGTCGGGTCGGCGAAGTACGCCTCGCCCTCGCGCTGCGCCGAGGCGAGCGCACGCGCCGCCTCCTCGGGGGAGCGGACGACCTTCAACCCCTTCCCGCCGCCGCCGGCCGAGGCCTTGATCGCGAGCGGCCAGCCGAGCTCCTCGCCGAGCCGGACGAGATCGCCGACGGCCTCGACCGGCGCTGTCGTGCCCGGGACGATGGGGACGCCCGCGGCAGCCATGAGCTCGCGCGCGGCCACCTTCGACCCCATCGCCTCGATCGCCTCGGGCGGCGGCCCGATCCAGACGAGGCCGGCCGCCTCCACGGCGCGCGCGAAGCCCGCGTTCTCGGCGAGGAAGCCGTAGCCGGGATGGATCGCCTCGGCCCCGGCCCGGCGCGCGGTCTCGATCAGCCGCTCCTGCTGCAGGTAGCTCTCGGCGGGCGGCCCGGGGCCGACGAGGTAGGCCTCGTCGGCGCGGGCGGCGTGGAGCGAGCCGCGGTCGGCCTCGGAGTAGACGGCCACGGTTCCGATCCCGAGCTCGCGGAGCGCGCGGAACACCCGCACGGCGATCTCACCGCGGTTGGCCACCAGCACTTTCGAGAAGGCAGACACCTGCGCGCGTATTCTGTCCGTCGATGGGGCTCGCAGACCAGCTCACCCTTACACGGGCGGTCGCCGTCCCCGTCGTGGTCCTCCTCTTCGCGTGGGACTTCCCCCGGCACGACTACTGGGCGACGGGCGTCTTCATCGCCGCGATGACGACCGACTGGTTCGACGGCCGCTGGGCGCGCCGCACCGGGAGGACGTCGGACTTCGGCCGGCTCCTCGACCCTGTCGCCGACAAGATCCTGGTGATCGCGGCGCTCGTCATGCTCGTCGGCAGCGTGCTGCCCGCCTGGATGGTGGTCGGGATCATCGCCCGCGAGTTCCTCGTCTCGGGCCTGCGGCTCGCCGCCCTCGAGCGCGGCGTAGTCATGAGCGCGCGCGAGCTCGCCAAGTGGAAGACGACCGTGCAGGCGACGGCCGCCGCCATCGCGGGCTTCGCCGCCGGAGGCGCGTGGTCGCACCACGTCGCCTGGTGGGCGCTCCTCGTCGCTTTCGTCCTGACGTGGGTCTCGGGCCTCGACTACGCCCGCGTCGCCCCCAGAGTCCTCCGTGGCCGGCAACCTGCGTAACTTCGTCGCCGCCGACGCTCCGGGCGTCCTCGAGCTCTCGCGCCACGCGCTCGCGCGGCCGTCCGAGCAGGTGGGCAATCCGATGTGGGAGACAAGCGCGGAGATGGAGAGCGAGCTCTCCGGCTGGGACCGCCCGCCGGGCGAGACGCTCTTCGTCGGAGAGGAGAGCGGGGCGATCGCCGGCTTCGGCGGGGTCGAGTTCGGCTCGGCCTGGGAGCACGCCGACCTCTTCGGCCCGCTCGTGGCGGCGGACTTTCGCGGGCGGAAGATCGGCAGTCGCCTGCTCGAGGCGTCGATCGAGGCCGGCCGTGCCTGCGGCGCGAAGCGGATCCTCGGCTCGGTCGGGACGCGGAACATGCGCGGGCGCATGCACCTCGAGCGCTCCGGCTTCCGGGCACTCGACGGCGTCCAGGAGGTCTACCGGCTCCTGCCCCGGAGCCTTCGCCCGCTCGAGCAGGGACCCGAGGGAATCTCGGTGCGCCGCGGCGGCCCCGAGGACCTCGAGGCGGCGCTCGCCCTCTACCGCGAGTGCTTCCCGGGCGGGCGCTTCCCGGACAGCGTCTGGCGCGACGCGCTCGAGCGCGGCACCGTCTACCTCGCAGAGCTCGGCGGCGGCGCGATCGCGTTCGTCGACATCGACCCCAGCGACCGCTGGGCCTATCACGTCGGCGTCACCGAGCCGGAGCGCGACCGCGGCGTCGCGACCTACCTCCTCTCCCGCGCCCTCGAGGACTACTGGCGCCGCCACGAGGGCGAGCCGCTCGGGCTCTCCGTCTCGGCCGTGAACCTCCCCGCGATCCGGGTCTACCGCCGGCTCGGCTTCGTCCCCTGGCTCGTGCTGCAGCCGTTCGAGCTCGTGCTTTGACGGGTCCCGCGGCGCCCCCGCATGATTCTCGCGATCGACCAGGGCACGAGCGGGACGACCTGCCTCGTCGTCGACGCGGAGCTGCGCGTTCGCGGCCGCGGGTATCGGGAGATCCACCAGCACTTTCCGCGGCCCGGCTGGGTCGAGCACGACCCGGAGGAGATCTGGGAGTCGGTGGTCGCTGCGGCCTCGGACGCTCTTGCAGCGGCCGGGCTCGAGGCGCAGGCGCTCGTCGCGATCGGGATCGCGAACCAGCGCGAGACGACCGTCGTCTGGGACCGGAGGACGGGCCGACCGGTCGCGCCGGCGATCGTCTGGCAGGACCGCCGCACGGCCGACCGCTGTCGCGAGCTTCCGGCCGGATTGATCCGGGAACGCACCGGGCTCGTCCCCGATCCGTACTTCTCGGCCACGAAGCTCGAGTGGCTCCTTGCCCGGCACACGGGCGATCTCGCCTTCGGGACGGTGGACTCCTGGCTCGTCTGGAAGCTCACGGGCGGGCGCGTCCACGTCACCGACGCCTCGAACGCCTCGCGGACGATGCTCCTCTCGCTCGCGACCGCAAGCTGGGACCTCGACCTGCTCGAGCTCTTCGGCGTCGCGCCCGAGGTCCTGCCGGAGGTCGTGCCCTCGAGCGGTGTGGTCGCCGAGGCCGAGCTGCTCGGCGCCCACGTCCCGATCGCGGGCATCGCCGGCGACCAGCAGGCCGCGCTCTTCGGCCAGGCCTGCTTCCGGCCGGGCCAGGCGAAGGTCACCTACGGGACTGGGAGCTTCGTGCTCGCGAACTCCGGCTCGGATCACGGCCCGCCTCCCGAGGGCGTCGTGCGCACGGTCGCCTGGCGGCACGACGGCGAGGCGCCCGTCTACGCGCTCGAGGGCTCGATCTTCGTCACGGGGGCCGCGCTCCAGTGGCTCCGCGACGGGCTCGGGCTGATCGCAGACGCCGCCGAGAGCGAGGAGCTCGCCCGCTCGCTCGCCGGCAACGACGGCGTCTACTTCGTCCCCGCGCTTGCCGGGCTCGGCTCGCCGCACTGGGTGCCCGAGGCGCGCGGGCTCATCACCGGGCTCACGCGCGGCACGACGCGCGCCCACCTCGCCCGCGCCGCGCTCGAGGCGATCGCCTACCAGACCCGTGACGTCCTCGAGGCGATGGGGCTCGAGCTCGAGGTGATCCGCGCCGACGGCGGCGCGGTGGCGAACCGCTTCCTCATGCAGCTCCAGGCCGACGTCGTAGGCGTGCCCGTCGAAGTCGCAGCCGAGCGCGAGACGACCGCGCTCGGGGCGGCCGCGCTCGCCGGTCTCGCGACCGGCCTCTGGTCGAGCCTCGACGAGCTCGCCGCCGCCCGCCGTCCCGGTGAGCGCTTCGAGCCCGCGATGGCGCGCGAGGAAGCCGAGCGCCTCGTCGCCGGCTGGCGTCTAGCCCTCCGGCGCGCTCTCCTCTGAGTCTTCGCCCAGAACGCCCGCGCGCCACCACGCGCTCGGCTGCCCGTCCTCGTTCTCCCGGAGGCGGGCGAGGGCGCGCCGGATCGCCTCCTCCTCGGCGGGGGACGGAAGCGGCGTGATGCTCAGATCGGCGTCCATGTCACCCGTTCCGATTAAAGCCAATACGCCGTTCCGACGATACGAGCAGCGGTATGCGCCGCATCGCTGCCATCCTTGCGGGCCTCGCCCTGCTCGCAGTCGCCGCTCCGGCGTTCGCGGACGACGTCCAGGCACCGCCGCCGGACGCGTCGTGGGCGCAGCCACAGATCGAAGCCCTCGTAGCCGCGGGCCTCATGGCGCCGAGCGTCGAGGAGTTCCGGCCCGACGACCCGCTGACCCGCGCCGAGCTCACGCCCGTTCTGACCGCGCTCACCGGACAGGAACAGGTTCTCCCCGAGCCGGACCGGCTCGTGACGATGCGGGAGCTCGATACCCGTCTCGTGCGCGCCCTAGGCCTCGCCCCGGCGGCGAAACAGATCAGAGCGGCCGTCGGCGCCGCCGGCCTGAAGCCGCCGGCCAGGCTCGGCACGGAGACCGTCGCGCGCCTCCTCGGCCTCCGGTTCAACCACCCCGCCGACCAGGACTACCTGGAGCTCCTCCCCGGCGACGCTGCCACGCGAGCGGAGGCGGCCTTCTCGGTCGCGCGCATCCTCGACCTCCGTGCCGGGGAGGCCGACTTCCAATGGGTGAACGACCTCGCGGCGTCATTCGCCCTCCCCCCGATGACCGACTGGCAGCGGGCGGTGCTCCAACGCGCCGTGCGCTTCGTCGGCTACCCGTACGTCTGGGGCGGCACGTCGGAGCGCGAGGAGACGCCGTTCGAGATCACAGCACGAGGAGGCTTCGACTGCTCCGGGTTCGTCTGGCGCGTCTTCAAGACGCAGCCGTTCGCCGACGCGCCGCTCCTTGCCGAGACGCTCCAGGGCCGCTCGACCTACGACATGAGCGCCGAGGAGCCCGAGGGCGAGCGCATTCCGATGGAGGGCCTCCAGCCCGGCGACGTCCTCTTCTTCGGCCTGAAGGGGCCGCAGTCGAAGCCCGAGGAGATCATCCACGCAGGCATCTACCTCGGCGGCGGCTGGTTCGCCCACTCCTCGCGCTACGGCACGACGCTGACCCCGCTGACCGACTGGTACGCGACGAGCTTCGCCTGGGGCCGCCGCCTGCTCTTCGAGGCCGGCCTCCAGTAGCTCGCCCCGGCAGGACCGCCGCGCTCGACCCGAAGAGCAAAGAGGAACCTGCGGTTCGGCCGAGAACGAA
>JBGPNP010000187.1:0-5894 GCA_041487575.1 Gaiellaceae bacterium
CCCGTGAGCCCCCTTCTTGGGAGTCACTTGAACACCTAGCCTTTCGCTGCGGCCTCGACCGCTTCGACGATCTTGACGTAGCCCGTGCAGCGGCACATGTGGCCGCCGAGCGCGCGCTCGATGTCGGCGCGGCTCGGGCTCGAGTTGCGCTCGAGCAGCGCGTGCGACGCGAGCAGAAACCCAGGCGTGCAGAAGCCGCACTGGGCGGCGTAGCCCTCGTGGAACGCGGCCTGGACCGGCGAGAGGCTCTCGGGCGAGCCGATGCCCTCGACCGTCGTGACCTCAGCGCCGTTGATCGCCGCAAGCGGCAGGAGGCAGGCGCGCCTGGGCTCGCCGTCGACGAGGACGGTGCAGGCGCCGCAGCCGCCCTGCTGGCAACCGGCCT
The DNA here is from genome assembly GCA_041487575.1 of Gaiellaceae bacterium. Lineage (GTDB taxonomy): Bacteria > Actinomycetota > Thermoleophilia > Gaiellales > Gaiellaceae > JBGPNP01. The sequence goes on from JBGPNP010000187.1 coordinate 386, forward strand.
TCGGGCTCGTGATCCCGAGCTCCTCGCGAAGCACGACGAGGAGCGGCGTGAGGAGCGGGCTCTCGACCTCGCGCGCGACGCCGTTCACGTTCAGCTTCATCGGGCCTCCTCGAGAGCGCGCTGGACGAGGTTCGGGAGGATGCGCCTGCGGTACCAGGCCGAGGCGAGGGCGTCATCGGGCGGGTCGACGTCGTCGAGCACCTTCGCGGCGGCTGTTGCGGCGTCCGCTCCGGAGGCGAGCGCGTGCTCGACCGAAGGGCAGCGAAGCCCGTGCGGGCCTGCGCCCGTGACCGCGACGCGCGTCTGCCCGTCCGCCCGCGCACAGGCTGCGGCGAGGATCGTGTAGTGGTGGGCGTGCGGGCGCCAGGCGGCCGCGTAGCCGGCGGACTCGGGGACGTCGTAGGAGACGTCGAGGACGAGCCGGCCGGCGCCGCCGGCGAGGAAGTCCTCGACGGGCTCCACGCGCTCGCCGCCGAGTCCGGTCGAGCGAACTCGAGCGCCCAGCGCGATCAGCGGCGCCTGCAGGTCGCCGCGCGGCGCCTCGTCGCCGGGGCCGGCGCAGAGGTTGCCGCCTACGGTGGCCTGGGCGCGGATCTCGGGGTCGCCGACGTGGGCCGCCGCAGAGGCCAGCGGCTCGTCGCCGCCCTCGAGCGCGGAGATAGTGACTGCGGCGCCGATCGTGACCGTGCCGCCCGTCCGTGTGATCCGGTCGAGGCCGCTCTTCGTGAGCGCGAGCACGCGGCCCGGCTGCAGGTGCCCGTAGGTGATCTCGGGCACGACGATCGTGCCGCCGCCGAGGACGGTGACGCCGGCCCCGTCGCCGAAGGCCGCGGCCGCCTCGGCCGGGGATGTTGGGAGGAGAACCTCCGGAGCCATAGGACTTGGTTCCTCTCGTGGGGATCTACACGCGACCGAGCCGCAGCGCCCGGCCGGGACGCGATTCTAACCTCGGCGGCGCGCCAGATGATCCGGTGGCTGAAGCCGGCTATCCTCATGTAGCGTCTGCCGCATGAGGCAGGCGTACGCGGCCGAGGTCGAGGCTGAGCAGCAGAGCTACCTTGTGCGGGTCTTCTTCTGGCTCTGCGCCGGCCTCGTCGTCAGCGCAGGCACGGCCGTCGCCGGCGTGAGAACGGCAGAGAGCGTGGCCTTCCTCGGGAGCGGCGGCACCAGGGCTCTGGTCGTCATCGTCGCCCCGCTCGCAGGGCTCCTCCTCCTGACGACCCTGCGCGAGACGGGGTCGGTCCGGATCGCGTTCGGCCTCTACTTCCTCTTCTGCGCGCTCAACGGATGGGGGCTTGGCGCCCTCCTTCTCGTAAACAGGACGGTGTCGATCGCCGTTGCCTTCGGTGTGGGCGCGGGCATGTTCGGGGGGATGGCCGTCTTCGGTCACACGACGAAGCGCGACCTCTCGGGCTGGGAGAGCTTGGTCTTCATGGGTCTCTGGGGCTTGACCGTCGCCAGTTCCTTCAACATCGCGTTGGATAGCTTCGCGCGCTTCTGGACGGCGTCGGTCCTCGGCGTCTCCGTCTTCCTCGGCCTCACTGCCTACGACATGCAGAAGATCAAGGCGGCAAACGTGCTCGGCGACGCGGGCACCGACGCCGACAGGAAGGAGCCGATCATGGGCGCGATCGCGTTCTACGTCGATCTCGTCAATCTCCCTGTGACGATCGCCGTCATTCTCGGCAAGAGGAAGTAGCTCCCGCCCCGGGGGGCGCCGGGCAAGTAGCGTGCGCCCGTGACCTCCGAGGTCCGCCTGCCGCACCGTCTGCTCGCCCGCGTCGAGGCCTGGGCCTGCGTCTACCCCGTGCCACGGCCGTTCACGCTCGGGAGCGTTCACATCGCCCGGCGCGAGTACGTCGTCGCGCGCCTCACCGCCGACGACGGAACCGAGGGCGTCGCCTACTCGCTCTCCAGGAACGCCCCGCTCGACCTCATCCTCACGGACATGCTCGCGCCCAAGGTGCTCGGGGAGGACGCGCTCGACCCGGCGGCCGCGGCCGAGCGCTGCGCGCGGGGGCTCCTGGCCGCCGGCACGGAGGGGATCGTCGGGCGAGCGCTCTCGCTCCTCGACGTCGCGCTCTGGGATCTCCGGGGCCGGGCGGCCGGACAGCCGGTCTGGCGACTGCTGGGCGGCGGCGGCGTCGTAGCCGAGGCGCCCGTCCTCCTCGTCGAGGGCTACCCGCGCGATGGCGAGAGCGTGGAGGCCTTCGGCGAGCGGCTCGCCGGGCGCGCCGCCGAGGGTTACCGCGTCCTCAAGCTCGCGAACCTCCCCGACCCCGTCCAGGTGGCGGACCGGCTGCGCGCCGTCCGCGCGGCGGCCGGCGACGAGGTGGAGCTGACGGTCGACGTCGCCTGGGCGTGGCGCAGGGTGGACGAGGCGCTGGCGGCCGCGCGCCTCTGGGAGCCGTATCGCCTCGCCTGGATCGAGGACCCGTTCCCGGCGTCGTGGACGCACGCGATCTCCTCCCTCAGCTTCCTCGTCGAGACGCCGATCGGAGTCGGCGACGACGTGACGAGCCCGGCGCTCCTCGAGGAGCTCCTCCACCGCCGCGCGATCGACCGCCTGCGCATGGACGCGCTGACGATCGGCGGCTTCACGGCCTTCCGAGCCGTCGCCGGGCGGGCCCACGCCTCGCGGATCCCGGTCGCGACGCACGTCCATCCGGAGGTCCACCAGCACTGCGCCTTCGGCCTCCCGGGCGTCGACATGGTGGAGATGTTCCCCCGGGGCTCGGAGTTCGACTGCGTCCACGAGTTCGTGCTGCCCGAGTCGCTCGACCTCGCGGCCCCGGGGCTCGTCCGGGCCTCGGAGCGGCCGGGACTCGGCCTCGAGCTCGACTGGGACTCGGTCGAGGCGCATGCGGTCAGGCACACCGCGGTCGAGGCCTGAGCGCCGCCTACCGCAGGTGGTCCTCGACGTACGCGCGGACGATCGCGTCGAGCCCCTCGTCCTCTCGCAGCCCGAGCGCGAGCGCCCGCTCCGCGGAGGAGCGCCGCGCCCACGTGCGGACGATCGCCTCGATCTCCGGGTCGGGGGCGACGTCGATCGCGCCGAGCCGGCGCCCCGCTCCGACGCGGCGGACGCTCTCGATCATCTCCGCGACGGTCACCGAGATCCCCGGCAGGTTCAGGCCCCGGTCGTCTCCCAGCGCGGCTCCGTCGACCTCGGCGAGGCGGGCGAGGCCCTCCACGACCGTGCGCTCGCCGATCACCGGGATGCGCGTCTCGAGACCGACCGGCAGCACGTAGTCGAGCCCGGCGAGCGGCTCCCGGAAGACCGCGCTCGCGAAGCTCGACGCAGCCGCGTTCGGGGCGCCGGGCCGGATGATCACCGTGGGGAGCCGGGCCGAGATCCCGTCGAGGAAGCCCTTGCGCGTGTAGTCGTTCACGAGCAGCTCGCAGGCGGCCTTCGTCGCGCCGTAGGTCGTCTGCGGCGTGGGCTTCGTCGTGTCGGTCACCGTCTCGGGCATCGCGCTCCCGCCGAAGGCGGCGATCGTGCTCGCGAAGACGAGCCGCGGGCGCCTCCCGCCCGCGCGGCACGCTTCGAGCACGTTGCGGCCGCCGTCGAGGTTCACGCGCAGCGCCAGATCGAAGTCCCGCTCCCCTTCCCCGCTGAGCACCGAGGCGAGGTGGAAGACGACGACGACGTCCCGGCCGACGAGCGTGGCGACCTGCTCACGATCGCAGATGTCCCCGTGGACGACGCGCGCTCCCTCGACTCCTTCGCCTCCCGGCCGGTCGAAGAGGACGACCTCCGAGATCTCCTCGCCCCGGATCGAGCCGAGCGCGAGCAGGCGCCGCGCGAGCCCGCGGCCGATGAAGCCGAGCCCCCCGGTGACGACGACCCGCATGAACATGACTCTTGCACTCTCGGGCCGGTCGGGGCAAGGTTGCGTCCTCATGACGCGCATCGCCGAGCTGCGCGCCCTCGTCGTCTCGGGCGGGGGCGCCGACTACCACGACCAGTCCGAAGGGCACTGGATCGACGGCCAGATCGCGACCCCGATGTCGCGCTACCCCGAGTACCGGGCGGCCCGCTCCTCGTTTGGCCTGAACGTCCTCGGCACCGTCGTCGTCGAGGTCGAGGCGGAGGACGGCACCGTCGGCGTCGGCGTCTCGACCGGCGGCATCCCTGCCTGCTTCCTCGTCGAGCGCCACCTCGCGCGATTCGTCGAGGGCCAGCGGGCCGACCGGATCGAGCTGATCTGGGATCAGATGTGGCGCTCGACCCTCTTCTACGGGCGCAAGGGGCTCGCGCTGAACGCGCTCTCGGCCGTCGACCTGGCACTCTGGGACCTACTGGGCAAGCTCCGCGGGGAGCCCGTTCACGCGCTCATCGGCGGCGCCGTCCGCGACGAGATCGAGTTCTACGCGACCGGGCCACGGCCGGACCTCGCGAAGGAGATGGGCTTCGTCGGCGGCAAGCTCCCACTCCGCCACGGCCCGGCCGAGGACGAGGAGGGACTGCGCGAGAACCTCGCGTTCGCGGCGGAGATGCGCGGGCGCGTCGGCGACGACTTCTTCCTCGCTTACGACTGCTGGATGGCGCTCGACCTCCCCTACTCGCTCAGGCTCGCCGAGGGGTTGCGCCCGTACGGGTTCAAGTGGATCGAGGAGTGCCTGCCGCCGGACGACTACTGGGGCTACGCGGAGCTCCGGCGGCGAGTGCCCCGCGGGCTCATGGTCACGACCGGCGAGCACGAGGCGAGCCGCTACGGCTTCCGCCTCCTCGTCGACATGGGCTGCTGCGACATCGTCCAGCCGGACGTCGGCTGGTGCGGCGGCCTCACCGAGCTGCTCAAGATTGCGGCGTATGCGGACGCCCACGACGTCCTCGTCGTCCCGCACGGTTCGAGCGTCTACAGCTACCACTTCGTCGCCACGCGGACGGGGAGCCCCTTCGCCGAGTTCCTGATGATGGCGCCGGCCGCCGACTGCGTCGCGCCGATGTTCAGCCCGCTCTTCCTCGACGAGCCGGTGCCCGAGAACGGCCGGCTCAAGCTCTCCGCGCTCGACAAGCCCGGCTTCGGCGTCGAGCTCGACCGCTCGCTCGCATTCGAGCGGCCGTTCGCGCGCTAGCGGCCGCGCGCTCGAACTGCGGCACGGAAGTGTCTATCGTTGCATCCTGGAGGCGATGGCCTGAGCGTCTCGGCGGATCCACGCATCGGCAGCGAGCTCGCCGGCTACCGGATCGAGGCGCTGCTCGGCCGCGGCGGGATGAGCGTCGTCTACCGGGCGGAGGACTCGCGCCTCAAGCGCAAGGTCGCGCTCAAGCTCCTCGCCGCCGAGCTCTCGGAGGACGAGCGGTTCCGCGAGCGGTTCCTGCGCGAGTCGGAGCTGGCGGCCTCGCTCGACCACCCGAACGTGATCCCGATCTACGAAGCGGGCGAGACCGGTGGGGTGCTCTTTATCGCCATGCGCTACGTCGACGGCACGGACCTGCGCAGCCTGCTCGAGCGCGAGGGCCCGCTCGAGCATCGCCGGGCGCTCGAGCTCTGTGGCCAGG
>JBGPNP010000188.1:0-5888 GCA_041487575.1 Gaiellaceae bacterium
CGCGCCCTGGCGGCGCAAAGACTGCGCCGGGCCGCGTCCTCGGTCGCGCCCATATGACCTGCATATGGGCGCTCCTTGCGTCCTTGTCCGGCTTGCTTTGCACTCGCCAGGATCATCACCGTACTCACCGGACGGCGCACTAGCCACGCCGGATGCTGACCTGGAACAGGTCGGAGCCGGCGGCGGAGAGAATGGCCTGGCCCGCCTCGGCGAAGACGTGGAGCCGCTTCGGGTCGAGCCTGGCGGAAACCCTCTGGTCGGGCTCGAGCTTGAGCGTCGGCGAGACGAGCGCCTTGACGACGCGGTCGGCGATGCGCAGGTCGACGACGGTCTCGCCGCCGAGCGGCTCCGTGACGTAGACGCTCGCCTCGAGGCCGTCGCCGTCCCGCTCGACGTGCACGTCCTCGGGGCGGACGCCGACCCAGCACGAGCCCGCGACCTCTTTCGCGACGCCGGCGGCGGGCGCGGTCACTTCGAAGGCGTCGTGGACGACGTGCAGCGAGCCGTTCGAGAACGAGGCCTGGGCCGGGATGAAGTTCATCGGCGGGCTGCCGACGACCGTCGCGACGAAGCGGTTCGCCGGCTCGTTGTAGATCTTCTCGGGGGTGTCGATCTGCTGGATGACGCCTTCGCGCAGGACCGCGATCCGGTCGGCCATGCTCATCGCCTCGACCTGGTCGTGCGTGACGTAGACGAGCGTGCGGCCGAGCTCTCGCTGGAGGCGCTTGAGCTCCGTCCGCATCTCGAGGCGGAGGAGCGCGTCCAGCGCGGAGAGCGGCTCATCGAAGAGGTAGGCGCGCGGCTCCCGCACCATCGCCCGGCCGAGCGCGACGCGCTGGCGCTCGCCACCCGAGAGCTTCGCCGGCTTGCGGCCGAGCAGGTGCTCGATGTGGAGCATTCGCGCCGTCGCGTCGACCCGGCGCCTGATCTCCGCTTTCGACGTTCCCTTCTGCTTGAGCGGGAACGCGAGGTTCCCGAAGACGCTCTTGTCCGGGTAGAGCGCGAGGTTCTGGAAGACGATCGAGATGTCGCGGTCGCCCGGCCAGACGTCGTTCACCCGGTCGTCGTCGATCAGGACGTCGCCCGCGTCGGGCTTCTCGAGGCCGACGATCGTGCGGAGCATCGTCGTCTTCCCCGCTCCGGGGGGCCCGAGGACGGCGAAGAACTCGCCGTCGTGGACGTCCACCGACACGTCGTTCAGCGCGGTGATCTCGCCGAAGCGCTTCGTGACGTTCTCGAGCCGGATGCGGGCCATGTTTACTGCACCGCCCGGCAGATACGGCGCGCCCTGGCGGCTGCAAAGCAGCGCCGTGCCGCGTCCTCAATCGTGCCCATATTCTGCGTATAGGGGCGCTCCCTGCGTCCTTGCCCGTCTCGCTTTTCGCTCGCCAGGATCATCACCGTATCCCCCGGACGGCGCACTAGCGCAACGCCAGCCCGGAGGCGTCGTCGAAGAGGTGGATGCGGTCGGGGTCCAGCGCGACGCCCACGTTGTCGCCGATTCGCGGCCGGCTGCCCGGGGCCAGGACCGTGCGGACGTCGTGACCGTCTACCGTCAGGTGGACGACGTCCTTGGCGCCGAGCGGTTCGACGAGCCCGACCTTGGCCTGGAGTGTCGCCTCGCCGGAGTCGGGCGCGACGAGGCGGACCGCCTCCGGACGGACGGCGAGGGAGAGCGTCCCGCCGGGCTGAACCCGTGCCTCGACGGCGGCGCGGCGGGCCGTCACGTCGATCGGGCGCGTCTGGCCGTCGATCAGCGTGACGGTCGCGCGCCCCTCCGCGGCGTCGTAGCGCGCCGGGAGGAAGTTGATCAGGACCGAGCCGACGAAGTTTGCGACGAAGCGGTTCGCCGGCTGGTTGTAGATCTCGTCCGGCGTCCCGTACTGCTGCAGGCGGCCAAGGTCCAGCACAGCAATCCGGTCGGCCATGCCCATTGCCTCGACCTGGTCGTGGGTGACGTAGATCATGGTCTGCGCGAGCTCGTGCTGGATCCGCTTGAGCTCGGCTCGCATGTACGCGCGGAAGGCAGCGTCGAGATTTGAGAACGGCTCGTCGAGGAGGAAGGTCGCCGGGTTGACGATCATGCTCCGGCCGAGCGCGACCTTCTGCATGTCGTTGACGGACAGCCGCCCGCACTTGCGGTCGAGGATGTTCGGCACGCCGACGGTCTCGGCCACGCTGCGAACCCGGCGGTCGAGCTCCTCGTGCGCCGGCCGCTCGTGCTTGGGCTTCACCCGCAGGCCGAAGGCGAGGTTGTCGTACACGGTCATGTGGGTGAAGATCGCGTAGTTCTGGAAGACGAAGCCGACGTTCCGCTGACCCGGCTCGAGGCGCGAGATGGGGCGATCGTCGAAGTAGATCTCCCCGGACGTCGGCCGCTCGAGCCCGGAGATCATGTTCATCGTCGTCGTCTTCCCGCAGCCCGAGGGGCCGAGGAGGGCGATGAAGGCGCCGTGCGAGACGTCGAGCGTGAGGTCCTCGACGGCGTGGACGTCGCCGAAGTGCTTCGTCAAGTTCTGAAGTCGGATCTCGGCCACGGCTCCGCTCCTACCTCTTGATCGCCCCGAAGGTGAGGCCGCGCACGAGATAGCGCTGGATGCTGAGGCCGAAGACGGCCGGCGGCAGGATCAGGATCATCGCGAGCGCGGCCTGGTTCCCGTACTCCTGGCCCGAGGCGCCGCTCTGGAGCGACTGCAGGTAGACCGGAGCCGTCTTGGCGTGGTCCTGCGTCATGACGAGCGCGATGAGGAAATCCGACCAGTTGAGGATGAAGACGAAGAGCGCGGTCGCCGCGATACCGCCCTTCACCTGCGGCAAGACGGCCTTGAAGAAGGCGCCCCAGTGGGTGCACCCGTCCACGATCGCCGCCTCCGAGATCTCGCGCGGGACCTCCTGGAAGAAGCTCCGCACGAGCCAGACGACGAAGGGGAACGTCACCGCCCCGTAGAGGATGATCAGCCCTTGCAGGGTGTCCCAGAGGCCGAGGTACACCCACATGAAGAGGAGCGGGATGATGATCGCGATCGGCGGGAACATGCGCAGCTGGAGGATCTGGAACGGCAGGAGCCTGCCGCCCGCCCGGAAGCGGGCGATCCCGTAGGCGGTGAAGATCCCGACGACGAGCGCGAGCAGCGTGCCGCCGACGGCGGCGATGAGGCTGTTCTTGAGGTACGGGCGCGCGGTGTTCGAGTGGGCCGACAGGACGTCCGTGATGCTCGCCGTCTTGCTCGTCCCCTGCAGGCCGAGGACCGAGGTGTAGTTCTCGACGGTCGGGTGCTTCGGCACCCAGAAGACCTTCCCCGGCGGATTCCACTCGGGGAGGGGCTTGAAGGACATCGTGATCGTCCAGTAGAGCGGGAAGCCGAAGGCGCCGGCGAGGAGGAGAATCGCGGCCCAGCGGCCGAAGGGCTTCAGACGGGCCGCGAGCGGCTTCCCGGTCGCCAGCGGAACCGCAGGAGGGCGAACGGCGGCGTCGAAGGTGGTCATTAGACCCGGGCCTCCGCCTCGATCGCCTCTTCGACGCGGAGCCCGGCGATCTCGCCGCGGGCCGCGTCGGCGCCGACGAGCTCCTCGAGCGTCTCCTCCTGTGCCTGCTCGATCGGGCGGATGGCGCGGACGGCGACGAGGCTGACGAAGATGAGGACGAGGATGGCGACCGAGCTCGCGTAGCCCCAGCGGCCGTCGATCTGGACCCGCTTGTAGAGGTAGACAGAGATGTTCGTCGTCGCGTCTCCCGGCCCACCCGACGTCAGGAGGTAGGCGGAGTCGAAGAGCTTGAACACCTCGATCCCGCGGATGATGAGCGCGATCAGGATGATCGGCTTCAGCATCGGCAGGACGAGATAGCGGAGCTGGTGCGAGAACTTCGCGCCGAGAATCCGCGCGGCGTTCATCTGATCCTCCGGGAGCGCGACGAGGCCTGACAGGAGGATCAGGAACATGAGCGGCGTCCACTGCCAGATGTCCACCATCATCACGGCCCACTTGGCGATCGACGGGTCGTCGAGCCAGTGGACCGGGCCGACGCCGAGAACGGCGGAGAGCGCCTGGTTGATGGGGCCGTCCACCTGGAAGAGCATGAAGAAGATGAATCCGGAGACGGCCGGGATCACCATCATCGGAAGCAGGAAGAAGACCGTGACGAGCCCGCGGCCGCGGAAGCTCCTGAGCAAGAGGAGCGCGAGCCCGAAGCCGAGGAGGAACTCGACGGCCGTGCAGACGACGGTGATGAGCACCGTCAACCACATCGCATTCCAGAAGAGCCGGGTTGTCAGGGCCTCCCAGTAGCCGCTGAACCAGTGCCAGGACCGGTAGGCGTGCCAGACGTCGTCGCCCCCTGTCGGGTTCCACTCCGTGAAGCCGATGTAGATCGCGACCGCGGCCGGGAAGAGGACGATGAACGCCATCAGGAGCTGACCCGGCGTGATCAGCGCCTGTGCGACCGGCCTTTCCCTGCGACCGCCTAAGTTCGGCAGGCGCCTTTGGGGCGCCTGCCGAACTTCCAGCTCAGTCGCGTTTGCTTCCATGCCCCCCTGCTGCCGCCACTAGACGGTCGTCGAGACGGGCGTGATCTCCAGCTCTTGGTCGGGCGTGTCGGTGACGGGCGGGAACGCCGTCTTCAGGGTCGCGAACGCCTTCACCTGGTTGTCTATGCCGAGGCGGTTGCTCGTCTTGTCCCAGGCGTCCTGGAGAGCCTTGGCCGCCTTCTCCGGCGTGGTCTGCTTCGTCAGCACCTTCTGGATGAGGTCCGACACCGCCGTCCGATACTCGGAGCCGCCGCGGATCGTGATCGGCGGCGCCGTGTGCGGGACGATCTGCTTGAAGGCACCCAGCGGTTCCGGCTTGTAGCTCTGGGCGACGTACGGGTCTTCGAGCGTGTAGACGTGGTGCGGGTCCTGGTAGCCGTTCGGGTTCGCCGTCAGGAGCGTGTAGATGCGCGCCCCGCCCGCCCACTGGAGGAAGAGGTACGACGCCTCGTGCCGCGCGGAGTCGGCGAACGCGTTCACGCCGTAGCTGATGTTGTAGAAGATGACGGGCCGGCGGATGAGCTTCCCGCCGACGACGCGGCCGGGCGTGACGTCGGTCTTGAAGTACTGGCCGACGTTCGCGGTGTCGAGCTTCTTGTTCCCGGGCACGATCTTCGAGCAGTTCGGGAACGTGCCGCCCATCAGGCCGTTGCCGGAGCCCATGAGCTGGTACTGGGCGAGCCAGTCCTTCTGCAGCGAGCCCGGCCCGTGGTACTTGAGGTTGCGGAGGATCTCCGCGAAGGCCGTCACGCCGGCCTCGTTGTTGACGTTCGCCGACCCGTCGTCGTTGAAGTAGTACATGTTGGGGTCGCCCGAGCAGACGAAGCGCTGGTTCCAGTTGACGACGCACCAGAATGGCGCGTACGTCATCACGTCGCCGTAGAGCGGCGTCTTCGCGTCCGGCCGGGTGAAGAATTCCGCAACCTCCTTGTGCTCGTCCCACGTGAGCGGGAAGCGGAGATCGCGGCTGTACTTGTCGGAGAACGCCTTCTGCTCGTCGGCGCTCTCGAAGAGATCCGAGCGGTAGACGAACGGCTGCGTGTCGTTGTCGAAGGCGACGAAGTAGGTCGAGTCCTTGTACTTGGTGAAGAGCGTCACGGTCGGCTCGCCGCCGGCGTAGCCGTAGGTCGGGTCGCTCCAGCTCGGCTGGTACTTGGCGACGTACTCGTCCAGCGGGCGCAGGAGCCCGGCCTCGGCGAAGTCGCCCATCTCCTCGATCGCCGACGTGACGAGGTCGAAGCTGCCGTTCTTCGTCGAGGCGTTGCGCAGGTTCGTCGGGTACTCGTCGGCCGGCGCCGTCTCGACGAACTTGATCTTGATCCCCGTCTCCTCCTCGAAGAGGCCGAGGATCGTCGGGCCGCC
>JBGPNP010000189.1:0-5880 GCA_041487575.1 Gaiellaceae bacterium
CGCGCGATTGCCAACGGGCTTGCGCGCGGCCGAGACGAGATCGCCTTCCCTCTCCCGATGGCGCTCCTCATGAAGCTCCTCGGCATGCTGCCCGGCCCGCTCGCGCGCCGGTACGTGGCCGGCGTCGCGAGGCACCGCCGCACAGAGGGGACGTGATCCTCAACAGGACCGTCCGGGCTCTACGCCGTCCGCCCCCTGCTAACGCGTCGTCTACCAGGTCGAGGTCACGGGCCGCGAGCACATCCCACGAGCGGCCCGTGCATCGTCGTCGCGAACCGCGAGTCCATCGTCGGTCCGTTCGTCCTGGGCCTCTCCATGCCGCGCGTGATCCGCTACATGGCGAAGGCCGAGCTCTGGCGGAATCCCCTCCTACGCCTCGTGATGGAGGGCGTCGGCACGTTCCCCGTGGAGCGCGGTCGCGGCGACAGCTCGGCCGTGACCCAGGCACTCGCCCTTCTCAGCCAGGGCCGGATCGTGGCCATCTTCCCGCAGGCCACCTCCATGCCGTTGCGCCGGCGGCCGTTCCAGCGCACGGCGGCCCGGCTCGCGCTCACGACCGGTGCGCCTATCGTCCCGGTCGCGCTCATCGGAACGGAGAGGATCCTCCGGCCGCACCGTTTCAAGGTCGGGGTTGCCGAAGGTGCGCGTGCTCGTCGCCGCGCCGATCGAGGTCGAGCCGCAGACCCCGACCGTGGCCTCGGCGAAGACCCTTACCGCCCGCTTGGAGAGTGAGATCGCCGAGCTCCGCCGCCCGTACGGCGAGCCGGCTCACGCCTGGATCGACTGACCCTCGGGACGGCCTCGCCGCGCTCAGGCGACGCGGACGAAGACGTCCTCGACGGCGATGCCTCCGGCGCGCAGGATGCAGCCCCACGTGCCCTTGGACAAGCCGGGCTTGTACGCGATGAGGGTCTCGACGACGGGCTTGCGCGGCTTCTTCGTCGCGCCGATGAGCGTGCCCTTCGGCCCGTACCACTCGACCGTGAGCGGGAGCTTGCTCATCCCGCCCGTGGCGAACTTGAAGTACGCGTAGAGCTTCTTCGTCCCCTTCGGCACCTGCTTGAGGGGCTTCCCACCCGGGCCGTTGGCGATGTACGCGACCGCGACGACGCCCTCCTTCGGCGGCACGAGCTGGAGGTTCTTCTTCTGCGCCGGCAGCGCAATGCCTTGGATCGTCGGCTCGACGATGAGGACGTACTTGCCCGGCCGCAGCCGGTCGGGCACCGGCAGGGAGACGTTGAAGCGGCCGGCCTTCACCGTCTTGCGCCGGATGAGCACCGCCTTCGATTCCTCCGAGCCGGGCTTCAGGGTCACCAGGAGCGAGGCGTCCTGGCTCGTGCTCCCAGCGAGGACCACGCCGCCTTGCGAGCGGCTCTGCTTCCAGGCCACGTCGAAGGCGGCCTTGGTCACCGAGAAGGCGCCGAACGTGGCCGAGACCGACGTGGGGGTCTTCAGGGTGACGGAGCAGGTCGGGGCAGCGCCCGAGCAGGCCCCGCCCCAGGCAAGGAGGGACGAGCCCGAGGCGGCCGCGGCGGTCAGAGTCACCGGCGTCCCCCAGGAGAAGTCCGCCGCACACGTCGCCCCGCACGTGATGCCGCCCGGCGCACTGGTCACGGTCCCGTTGCCGCTCTTCGTGACCGTCAGCTTGACGGCGAGAGCCGAGAAGGTCGCGGTCACCGACCGGTGGGTCGTCATCGAGACGTTGCAGCCGCCGGTGCCGCTGCACGCGCCGCTCCAGCCGTCGAACTTCGCTCCCTCCGCTGGCGACGCGCTCACGCCCACGGAGGCGCCCGACGCATACGCCCAGCAGCCGGACCCGCAGTTGAGGCCCGACGGAGAGACCGAGGTCGATCCGCTTCCAGCCCCGGTCTTCGAGACTTTCAGGCGCCAGGGTGTCGAGTTGTAGAAGTACTCCGTGTAGTCGTTCGTGCCGCCACCCGAGTACGCGTCGTGCGTGTCGATGCGCAGACTCCCTTCGGAGACGAGCGTGAGCGTCTGCGTCGTCGTCTTGAAGCCGAACGGCCACGTGATGACCATCACCCCGTCGGACGCGTCCGACGTGGGCGGCGTCCGTGGGCCTCCGACGCCCGGGTAAGAAGCCCAGTCGCAGTCGGTGGGGGAGCACTTGCCGTAGCCGTAGATCTCGAAGTTGCTGCCGTTGACCTTGATGAGCGCACGCGTCTGCGCGTTCGTAGCCGAGTTCGTGTTCAGCCAGTCGCCGGCGAAGCTCTCGGAGCTCGCGGTCGCGCGGGCCGGGCTCGAGCCGGCCGGGAGGGCGCCCGCGGCTGCGGTGACTGCGGTCAGCAGCCCGGCGACAAGCCCAAGCGAGACGAACGCGCGTCGGATCACGCCTGGAATCTACTCCGGCGCGCGGCGACTTGGCTAGGTGATCTGAACCGAGACGGTCTTGACGACCTTGCCAGCGGCCCTGAGCACGGCCTGCCACGTGCCTTTGGGCAAGGAAGAAGGGGCGCGGACGAAGGCCGCCACCAGCGCCGTCCCCGCCTTCTCGACCGGTGGCCCGACAGGCTTGCCTTCGGGGCCGAGCCACGAGATCGTGAGATGGAGGCCGGGCATCGGCCGCGCAGCGAACGTGAAGCGCACGCGCACCTCGCGCTCCGAGACGCTCGCGAACGCCTTCGCGACGACGCCCTCGGGCGGAGCAGCGAGCGTGACGATGCCGGGCTCCCAACGGCCACGGCCCTTCGAGACGCGGAGCACGTAGCGGCCAGGCAGAAGGTCCGGCGGTAGCCGCAGCTTTCGCACGAACGAGCCCGCGCTGACCTTGACGCGGAAGGCGCGGCTCTTGCCCGACGTAACCGAGGCGAAAGAGCGGGAGCCGATCCGGGCAAGCCGGACGACGACGACGACGCGCTCGGCGGCGCCGGCGAGCTCGAGCCAGCCTCCGACCGCGCTCTCGTGCCAGCGGGCCTGGAACTCGGCGCCCTCGATCGTGAGGCCGTCGGCGTCGAGGCTCTCCGGCGCGAAGTGCGCCTTGACGAGCGTCGGACCCTCGATCTCGAACGACACACGAGCGCCTCGCCGAAGCAGACCTCGCCGAGCCAGCCGGCGAACCGCCAGCCTGGCCTCGGCGTCTCGGTCAGGGTCACCAAATCACCCCGCTCGAAGTCGGCTACGCACCGCGACCCGCTTCCGGCCGTCCGTCGCTCGGGTGCCGAGCCGGGCGAGCCGCACTCGATTGCCTGCGGGTCGCTGACGATGCTCCCGTGCCCGCCGGGCGCGACGACGAGCCAGACGTGCTCCGGCGGCGGCGAGGACGGCGCGGAACGCGGCCGCGACGAACCGGTGCCCGCCCATCGTCACCGCGCAGGCCGGCGACGTGCCGCTGCAGGCCCCGCTCCAGCCCGCGAGCTCCCAGCCGGGCTCCGCCGAGGCCGTAAGGGTGACCGTCGCGATGGGGTCGGTGCGCTGCGAACCCCCCTGCAAGCGGGGGCCGGACAGAGCGAAGATCAGATCAAGCCCTCCCGGACCGCCGCGGCGACGGCCTGGGAGCGGGTGCGCGCGTTGAGCTTCGTCACGACGTCGTGGATGACGTTCTTGATCGTGCGCTCGCTGTAGCAGAGGCGGCTCGCGACCTCGCGCGTCGGATGGCCCTCGGCGACGAGGCGCAGGACTTCCTGCTCCCTGGCGGTGAGGCGCGAGAAGGAGAGGCCGCGCGGCTCGAGCACTTCACGCGTGACGCGCGTGATTCCGCGCATGAGGCTTCCGAGAAGCTCCGGCGCCATCACGCCTGCGCCGCCCGCGGCGGCGCGGACGCCGCCGGCAAGCGCCTCGGGGGTGAGCGTGTCCTTGCAGAGGAAGCCGATCGCCCCCGCCTGCACGGCTGCGAGGACGTCGTGCTCCTCGCAGCGGGAGGTGCAGACGACCACCCGCGTGCCGAACATCTCGCTCGCCTTGCGGATGAAGTCGTGACTCCCCGCGACCTCGTGGTCGACAAGAGCGACGTCGCTCTCGGGGAGAGCCGGGTCCTTGAGCGCGTCGGCGACGCTTCCCGACCCTGCAACGCCCTCGACTTCGGCAAGCGCTGAGAGGCAGCTTGCGAGTCCGGACCGGTAGATCGAGTGGGAATCGAGGATGAAGAGCTTCATGCTCTGAGTACTCCGTGTGCTGGTCGTCGAGGCCCGCGGTTGTCGAGCATTCCGGCCGAAGCGATACTACGCTTTGGCGGTCGCCGCGAAAAGAGCGATCCGCGTGAACCGGGCCGTGCTAGAAAGGGGAGTGGAGGGATGAAGGTCGAAGGATCTCAGCGGACGGTCGGCCGCTACGAGATCCTGCGGGAGTTGGGTCGCGGCGGGATGGCGGTGGTCTATCTCGCGCGCCAGACCGACCTGGACCGGTACGTCGCCCTCAAGGAGCTCGGCGGCTTCTACGCGAGCGACCCGGCCTTCGTCGAGCGCTTCCTCCGCGAGTCGCGGGTCACCGGATCACTGAGCCACCCGAACATCGTCACCGTCCACGAGTACTTCGAGCACGACGGAACGCCGTTCATCTCGATGGAGTACATCGAGCGGGGGTCGCTCCGCCCGATGATCGGGCAGCTCACGCTCGCGCAGACCGGGGGCATCCTCGAGGGCCTTCTCGCCGGGCTGGCGCACGCGGAAGGGCGCGGGATCGTCCATCGCGACCTGAAGCCAGAGAACGTGATGGTCACCGCCGAGGGCTCGATCAAGATCGCGGACTTCGGCATCGCGAAGGCCCTGTACCAGTCGGCAGGCGAGCAGCGCTTCCTCACCGCGACCGGCACGACTGTCGGCACGCCGGCGTACATGGCGCCCGAGCAGGCGATGGCCAAGAACATCGGCCCGTGGACCGATCTCTACTCGGTTGGGGTCATGGCCTACGAGATGGTCAGCGGCAAGACGCCGTTCCACGACACGGACACGCCGATGGCGATCCTCCTGCGGCAGGTCAACGACCCGGTCCCGCCGCTCACGTCGCTCAAGCCCGATGTCGACCCACGCCTCTCCGCCTGGATCGAAAGGCTCCTCGTGAAGGAGCCGGAGAAGCGGGTTCAGCGCGCGCACGACGCCTGGGAGGAGCTCGAGGAGATCGTCCTCAGTATCGTCGGCGCCCGGTGGCGCCGCGAGGCGAGGCTGACGGGCGCGAGGGAGGCGGCCACCGTCGACACCCCGGCGCCGCTCACGCCCGCGCCGTTCGAGGCCGAGACGACGGAAGAGGAGGCGTTCCAGACCTTCCACAAGCGGCCGGCCGCCGCCGCGCCTCCGGTCGACACGCCGTCTCCGCCGCCGGCGGTCGTGACCCCGCCACCACCGACCGCGGTCGAGACCCCGCCTCCGCCGCCCGCGGTCGAGGCGCCGACTCCTTCCCCTCCCGTCGAGACCCCGGCGCCCACGGCGGCGGAGGATCTCGGCGTCTCCGTCGAGCCCGAGTTCCAGACGTTCCAGCCGCGGGCCGTCGCGCCGCCGCCTCCCGTCGAGGCCCCGCCGCCGCCCCCGGTCGAGACGCCTACGCCGCCGCCCGTCGAGGCCGCGCCGCCGCCCGCCGCCGAGCCCGAGGCGCCGCCGGCCGAGCAGGAAGCCGAAGAGGAGGCCGAGGCCGAGTTCAAGACCGTGTTCAAGACGTACACCCCAAAGGTCGTCGCTCCGCCTCCTCCACCGCCTGCCCCACCTCCGCCGCCGCCCCCGCCCGTCGAGAAGGCCCCGCCTCCGCCCCCTCCGCCCCCTCCGCCCCCTCCGCCCCCTCCTCCGCCACCAGGACTTGGTCCAGGCGGGGGCTTTGGCGATCCTGGCGGCGGGGGCGGCGGCGGCCGGCAGATTGGACTCGGAGCCGCATCGATACAGGGGATACCAGGATCGTCTAACGGACGAATGTCACAAGAATCAGGCTCGGCCGGACCCG
>JBGPNP010000190.1:0-5872 GCA_041487575.1 Gaiellaceae bacterium
GCCGAAGACACACTGCTGAAGGACGCTGCGCTCGTCGTCGACGTCTGCATGTCCGTCGAGGAGGGCGACGTCGTCACGATCATCTGCGACGACGAGCACTCCGACCAGGCGCACGCGGTCGCCGAGGTCTGCGTCGAGCGCGGCGCCTGGCCCGTGATCGCGAACAACGAGACGCAGGTGCGCCGGGGCCGCGCGGACGTTCGCTTCCCGATGGCGCCGCCGGCGAACCTCCACCGGGCCATGGTCGGCTCGGACGAGGTCATCATCATCACGAACCTCGAGTGGGCGAACCGCTTCGCGCACGTGTCCGCCGTCAAAGAGACCTGCGCGGCGAACGGCAAGATCGCCTCCGTCGAGGGCGGGATGGGCTCGTGGGACCTGACCGTCGAGGACATCCTCCGCGCCACGCAGCGCGCGAAGGACGCGATGGCGGCGCTCGAGGGGAAGAAGCACGTGCGCGTGACGACCGCGCTCGGGACCGACTTCACGGTCTCGATCGAGGGCCGGCCGTCGCTCGAGGTGACCCCGATGAAGAAGCGCGGGCAGATGATGGGGCCCGTGCCGCTCTGGGCGGAAGTCGCCTTCGCGGCGGTCGAGGACTACACGCACGGCCGGGCGGTCGTCGACGGCGTCATGCTCGGCATCGGGCTCCCCGGACAGGTGAAGGAGCCGATCCGGTGGACGCTCGAGGGGGGCAAGTGCGTGAAGATCGAGGGCGGCGAAGAGGCGAGGCGCCTGCGCGAGGCGATCTCGGGCGTCGAGAACGCCGACGTCGTGGGCGAGTTCGCCTTCGGCACGAGTGACAAGGCGCCCTTCGGGACGCCCTCGGAGAAGGGTCGCGTCGGCACCGTCCACCTAGCGCTCGGCGACAACCACAACGCCTATCCGGGCGGGCAGAACGTCTGCTCGCTCCACCTCGACGGCGTCTTCCTGAACGCCACGCTGCAGATCCTCGACGACGCCACGTACATCCTGAAGGACGGGGAGTGGGTGCTGTAACGGTCATACCGCTGGCTGAGGTCGAGCCGGTCGAGCTCCCGCAAGGGAGCTGGTCGCGGATGCTCGTGACGTCCGCGCGAGTCGGTGAGAACGAGGCCTCGCTCGGCTACTCGGTCTTCACGCCGGGAACGGTGCTCGCAGCGGTTCGGCACGAGGCCGAGGAGGTTGCCTACGTCGTCGCCGGCTCGGGAGAGCTGCGGCTCGACGACGGCGCGGTGCCGTTCGGGGAGGGCGACGCGCTCCACATCCCGGCGGGCGTGTGGCACGCGGTCGCGAACACGGGCGACGAGGACGTCGCCATGGTCTTCGGCTTCCCGCACCCGGACTACCCGCCCACGGAGCGGCGGTGATCGAGACCGCCGAGCTGCTCAAGGAGCAGGTCGCCTGGGCCTGCCGGATCCTCGCGGCGGAGGGCTACGCCGACCTCACTCTCGGCCACGTCAGCGCCCGCGCCCCGGACGGGGGCGTGTTCATCAAGCGGAAGGGGGTGGCGCTCGACGAGGTCGAGCCCGACGACGTCGTCGAGCTCGGCGACGAGTCCGCGTTCCTCCACCTCGAGACCGTTCTCCATACGGAGGTCTACAGGGCGAGACCCGACGTCGGAGCGGTCGTCCACGGCCATCCCCCGTACGCGACGGCCCTGGCGGCGACCGGCGCCGACCTCGAGCTGCTGACGCACGACGCCGTGCTCTTCGCCGACGGGATCGCCCGCTTCGAGGAGCCCGACCTCATCGTCGGCGCCGCGCAGGGCGCCGCCGTCGCGCGGGCGCTCGGGACGCGCAGGGCCGCGCTCCTGCGCAACCACGGCGTGCTCGTGGTGGGTAAGACCGTCCCCTGGGCGGTTCTTGCCGCGGTCACGCTCGAGCGCGCAGTCAGGCTGCAGTCCATAGCGGGCTCGCTCGGGATGCTCAGGCCGCTCGCGCCCGAGTCGGCGGCTCGCCTCTTGCCGGAGAAGTACCGGGACGCCTTCGTCGAGGAGTACTGGGACGCCTGGGTTCGCCGAGCGCAGAGGGCGGGCGGAGGACTCGGTGGAGATCTCGCTTAGGGTCAACGGGGAGGAGGTCGCGGCCGCGGTCGAGCCGCAGGAGCTCCTGCTCGACTTCCTCCGCGACGGGCTCGGCCTCACCGGCGCGAAGCGCTCCTGCGACGTCCAGGTCTGCGGCGCCTGCACCGTCCTCCTCGACGGGCAGCCGGTGAGCGCGTGCTGCACGCTCGCCTGGGAGGCGCGCGGGCGCGACGTCGTCACGATCGAGGGCCTCGCTGCCGGCACCGAGCTCGCGGCGCTCGAGGACGCCTTCACGCGCCACGCCGCGGTCCAGTGCGGCTTCTGCACGCCGGGGATGGTGCTGACCGTGCAGGCGCTCCTCGACGCGGGCGAGCTCCCTGGCGACGAGGCGGGAATCAAGCGCGCCCTCTCCGGGAACCTCTGCCGCTGCACGGGCTACAAGAGCATCGTCGAGGCCGTCCGGGAGCTCGCCGCGCGATGAGCGCCGTCACCGAGCGCGTCGCCGTCGTCGGCCAAGCTGTCCCGCGCGTGGACGCGGCTGAGAAGCTCCGCGGGCAGGCGAAGTTCGTCGGCGACATGAGCCTGCCGCACATGCTCCACGGCAAGGTGCTGCGGAGCGAGGCCGTCCACGCGCGCATCGTCGCCGTCGACGCCTCCGCGGCCGAGCGGATGCCCGGCGTCGCCTGCGTCCTCACCGGGCGCGACCTCGCCGGCATCGATCCCTACTACGGCCACTCGATCAAGGACCGGCCGATCGTCGCAATCGACCGCGTTCGCTTCGCCGGCGAGCCGGTCGCCGCGGTGGCCGCTGTGACCGAGGCGCAGGCTGAGGCCGCGCTCCGCGCGATCCGGGTCGAGCTCGAGGAGCTCCCCGTCGTCGCGACGCTCGACGAGGCGCTCGCGCCCGGCGCGCCCGAGATCCACGAGGGGCGGCCGCTCGTCCCCGGGCTCTTCCACGGCCTGGGCGAGCTCGCGCCGCGCGAGGGGAACGTCTGCTACCGCTACGCGATCGACCGCGGCGAGATCGAGGCCGTCTTTGCCCACGCCGACGTCGTCGTCGAAGGGAAGTACGTGTTCCCGGCCGTGTACCAGTACGCGATGGAGACCCATGCCGTCATCGCGCACTGGGAGGGAGACGAGGTCACCGTCTGGGCGACGTGCCAGCACCCGTTCCTCGTCCGCGCCGAGCTCGCCGACCTCTTCGCGATGCCGCTCTCGCAGGTCCGGATCGTCGTCCCGTACCTGGGCGGCGGCTTCGGCTCGAAGTCGTACACGAAGATGGAGCCGATCACGGTCGCGCTCGCCCGGAAGGCGGGCAAGCCCGTCAAGATCGTGAACGACGTCGGCGAGTCGATGCTGACGACGCGCCGCCACGGTCTCGAGGCGCGCATGCGCACGGCCGCAACGCGCGAGGGCCGCCTGCTCGCTCGAGACGTGAGCTGCTCGTTCGACACGGGCGCGTACGCCGACAACGGCCCGCGCGTGACCGCGACGGGCGGGGACGCGGCCCCGGGCCCCTACCGCTGGGAGGCCGTCCGCGTGCGCGCCGACTGCGTCTACACGAACACCTCGCCCTCCGGCTCCTATCGCGCCTTCGGCGCGACGCACCTCCAGTGGATCGGGGAGTCGCAGGTGGACGAGGTCGCGCGCCGCTGTGGCGTCGACCCGGTGGAGCTCCGCCGCCGGAACCTCCTTGTCCCCGGGGAGGAGGTCAGGCCCGGCGGGAAGCCGCTCGACGCCGACCTCCTCGGCGACGTCGAGAAGGTCGCGGCCGCGGTCGGCTGGGGCGGGCCGAAGGAGCCTTGGGTCGGGCGCGGCGTCTCGGTCGGCCTGCTCGCGGCGGGCGCCCACCCGGTCTCGAGCGCGACCGTCCGCATGGAGGCCGACGGGAGCGTCGTCGTCCTCGTCGGCACGACGGAGAAGGGCCAGGGTGCGCGGACCGTGATGGCGCAGATCGCGGCAGAGGTGCTCGGCCTCCCGCTCGAGCGCGTCCGCATGCGGGCAACGGACACGCGCTACACGCCCTACGACCGCTCGACGGGCGCGAGCCGCTCGACGACGCTCGCCGGCCTTGCCGTCCAGCGCGCCGCCCAGGACGTCCTCGACCAGCTCACGGAGATCGCCGGGGGCGAGCCCGACCCGGCCGAGTACGTCGCTCTGATGCGCAAGCGGTTCGGCTTCGCCGGTGGCGAGCTCGTCGGCCGCGGCGAGGTCGCGCCGAAGGGCACCGGCTCCTACGCCGAGGGCCCGGTCTTCTGGGAGGTCTGTTGCGGCGCCGCCGAGGTTCGGGTCGACCCAGAGACCGGAGTGGTCGAGGTGACGAAGACGGCGACCTGCGCCGACGTCGGCCGGGCGATCAACCCGCAGCTCGTCGAGCGCCAGGACGAGGGCGCGACCCTCCAGGGCCTCGGCAACGGCCTCTTCGAGGAGATGCTCTTCGAGCGCGGCGTGCTCGTGAACGACACGCTCCTCGACTACCGGATCCCGACCTTCGAGGACATGCCGGGTGAGATGACCTGCGTGATCGTCGAGAACGAGGACGGCCCGGGGCCCTTCGGCGCGAAGGGCTGCGGCGAGGGCGCGCTTGCGGCTATCCCGGCCGCCCTCGTGAACGCGCTCGCGGACGCGGGCGTCCCCATGACCGAGCTGCCGCTGACGCCGGAGCGCGTCTGGCGGCGGATCCAGGAGCTGAAGGAGGCGGTGTGACGGAGTTCAGGCGCGCGGCGGTGATCGGCACCGGGACGATGGGCCCGGGCATGGGCGCGGTGCTCGCGCGGGCGGGGCTCGAGACGGCCCTGTACGACGTGAGCGAGGAGCAGCTCGAGAAGGCGAAGGCGGGCGTCGCGCTCGCCCAGGGAGTGCTCGACCGGCTCGAGGCGCCGTCGAAGGACGGCGGCTCGATCCGGTACGAGACCGACCTCGCAGCCGCGCTCACGGGCGCCGACTTTGTCGCCGAGGCGGTCCCCGAGAAGCTCGAGCTGAAGCACCAGGTCTTCGAGCAGTTCGAGCAGCAGGTCGCGGCGGACGCGGTCCTCGCCTCGAACACCTCCGGCATCCCGATCACGCGGATCGCCGAGGCCTGCGCGCACCCCGAGCGCGTCGTCGGCATGCACTGGTCGAACCCGCCGCACCTGATCCCGATGATCGAGGTCGTTCCCGGCGAGCTGACGTCCCAGGCGGTCGTGGACGCGGTCTGCGCCCTCGTCCGCGAGTTCGGCTACTACCCGGTCGTCGAGAAGGAGGTGCCCGGCTTCGTCGAGAACCGCATCCTCTACGCGATCCTTCGCGAGTGCTGCGACCTCGTCGACCGAGGCATCATCGACCCCAGGGGGCTCGACCTGAACGTCCGCTGGGGCATCGGCTACAAGCTCGCCGTCATCGGCCCGATGGAGCTCCTCGACATGGCGGGGCTCGACATCTACAACGCCGTCGGCTCCTACCTGAACAAGGACCTCTCCACTTCCGGTGAGGTCTCGAAGACGATCCGCGACCTGATCGACCAGGGGCGGCTCGGCATGAAGACCGGCGGCGGCATCTACGACTACACGCCCGAGGAGATCAACGAGCTCCGGGCGAGGCGCGCGGCGAAGCTCGTCGCCGTGCGGAAAGCGCTCGAAGGCTAGTGGCTCGACCGACCGTGCCCACCGACTCCCTGGCGGCTGCAAAGCGTCGCCATTCGTTGTCCTCGGTCGCGCCCATGCTCTCCAGCATGGGCGCTCCCTGCGTCCTAGACTGGCTCGCTTTTCGCGCACCAGGAAGCCGGCGACACGGCCGGCCGAACCACAGGAGGGAGGCGGCATGAAGATCTGGTTCCTTGACACCGGGTCGATCGTCATCGACCACGCCCAGCTCATGTGGAACATCGGC
>JBGPNP010000191.1:0-5857 GCA_041487575.1 Gaiellaceae bacterium
CGAGCGTCCTGGGGCGATGGCGGCCGTGCTCGGGCTCGAGGACGCCGCCGTCGAGGAGCTCTGCGCGGGCATCGAGGGCGTCTGGCCGGCGAACTACAACTGCCCCGGCCAGATCGTCGTCTCGGGCGAGGACGGCGCCGTAGACCGGCTGGTGGCAGCCGCGACCGAGCGCGGCGCCCGCCGCGTCGTGAAGCTCCGCATCACCGGCGCTTTCCACAGTCCGCTCGTCGGCCTCGCCGCCGAGCGGCTCCGCCCGGTGCTCGAGCGGGCTGCGTGGAGAGAGCCGTCGGTGCCCTTCATGTCCACCACGACCGGGAAGATCGAGCCGCCGGACCGCTTCGCCGAGCTCCTCGTCGCGCAGCTGACCGGGCCGGTGAAGTTCACGCAGGCCGTGCGGGGCCTCCTCGAGGCGGGAGTCGGCCTCTTCGTCGAGGTTGGGCCGGGCACGGTCCTCTCCGGCCTCCTGCGCCGCTGCGAGCGCTCGATCTGCGCCGTCTCGGTGGGGGCGCCGGACGATCTCGGAAAGCTCGCCCAGGAGCTCTTCCTTGTCTGACTTCTGCTCGCTGGAAGGGCGCATCGCGCTCGTGACGGGCGGCTCCCGCGGCATCGGCGCGGCCGTCTCCCGCGAGCTCGCCCGCGCCGGCGCCCGCGTCGCGGTCAACTACCGTGCGGGCGCGGAAGCAGCCGAGGCCCTCGCGGCCGAGCTCGGCGGCATCGCCGTCCAGGCAGACGTCTCGGATTCGTCCGAGGCGCAGGCGCTCGTCGAGCGCGTCGAGGCAGAACTGGGCGACATCGACATCCTCGTGAACAACGCAGGCATCACACGGGACACGCTCCTCGCGCGCATGAGCGACGAGGACTGGGACGCCGTCCTCTCGACGAACCTCAAGGGCTGCTTCAACACCTGCCGCGCCGTCTCGCGCAAGATGCTCCGGCGGCGGTCGGGCGTGATCGTGAACATGTCGAGCGTCGTCGGCGTGCACGGGAACCCGGGCCAGGCGAACTACGCCGCGTCGAAGGCCGGGATCATCGGCTTCACGAAGGCGCTCGCGCGAGAGCTCGGCACCCGCGGCGTGCGCGTGAACGCGATCGCGCCCGGCTACATCGACACGGCGCTCACAGACGTCCTGCCCGCCGAGATCAAGCAGCTGATCCTCGGATCGACGCCGCTGGGTCGGCTCGGGAAGCCTGCCGACGTGGCGGCGTGTGTACGCTTCCTCTGCTCGGACGAGGCCGGGTTCGTGACAGGCGAGGTCATGCTCGTCGACGGCGGCCTAGGCATCTAGTGGGAAGCGACAACGGGCGCCGGCGGGTTGTCGTCACCGGAGTCGGCGCGGTGACGCCGCTCGGCAACGATGCCGAGACTTTCTGGGCGAACCTCGTCGCTGGCAAGGGCGGCGCGGCGCCGATCACCCTCTTCGACCCGACCGACTACTCCGCCCGCTACGCCTGCGAGCTCAAGGGCTTCGATCCGACCGAGTGGATCGACGCGCGCAAGACCCGCAAGATGGACCGCTTTGCGCAGATGGTCGTGGCCGCCGCGCGGATGGCCGAGCAGGACTCCGGTCTCGACATCGCCGCCGAGCACGAGCGGATCGGCGCCGCGGTCGCGACCGGGATCGGTGGGCTCCAGAGCTTCCAGGACTGCTACGACGTGCTGCTCGAGCGCGGCCCCGACCGCATCAACCCGTTCTCGATCCCGTCGATCATCCCGAACATGGGCGCAGCCTGGGTCTCGATGGAGCTCGGGACGCGCGGGCCGCTCTCGTCGGAGTGCACCGCCTGCGCGGCCTCCAACATGGCCATCGGAGAGGGCATGGACTCGATCCGCCTCGGCCGCGCCGACGTCATGCTCTGCGGCGGCACCGAGGCGGGGATCACGCCGATCGGCATCGGCGGCTTCGGCGCCATGCGCGCCCTCTCACGCCGCAACGACGAGCAGGGAAGCCGCCCCTTCGACGCGGAGCGGGACGGCTTCGTCATGGGCGAGGCGGGCGCCATTCTCGTCCTCGAGGAGCTCGAGCACGCGAAGCGCCGCGGCGCAAAGGTCTACGCCGAGATCGTCGGGTACGGCCTCTCTTCGGACGCCCAGCACATCACGGAGCCTGATCCAACCGGCCGCCACCCGGCGCGCGCGATGCTCATGGCCGCTCGGGACGCGGGCATCACGACCGACGACATCGACTACATCAATGCCCACGGCACGTCGACCCCGCTCGGCGACTCGGCCGAGACGCGCGTGATCAAGCTCGCCCTCGGCGAGGAGAAGGCCCGCCGGACGCCCATCTCGTCGACGAAGGGTGCGACCGGCCACTGCCTCGGGGCATCCGGTGCGGTCGAGGCGATCATCTCCGTCTTCGCCTGTCAGCGGGACGTCGTCCCGCCAACGATCAACTACCAGCATCCGGATCCGGACTGCGACCTCGACTACATCCCGAACGAGGCGCGCGAGTGGAAGGTCGAGCACGCCCTCTCGAACAACTTCGGCTTCGGCGGGCACAACGCGTGTCTCGTGATCAAGAAGTTCCGCGGCTGACGTGCTCGTGATCGCTGCGCTCCCGCCGAGGCCGAGGGAGCTCGGAAGGATCTGATGAGCGAGCGGTGGGCCTCTTTCGACTGCTACGGGACGCTGATCGACTGGAACGGCGGCATCGCCGCCGCGCTCAGGCGGCTGTGGCCGGGGGAGGAACACGATCGCCTGCTCGAGCGCTACCACGAGATCGAGCCGCGCGTCCAGATAGGGTCGGCGGCTTCCTACCGGGACGTCCTGCGTGAAGCGCTCGTCCTCCTCGCCGGCCACGAGGGGCTGCCCCTTGTCCCCGGAGAAGAGTCGGCGCTGGCCGACTCGCTTCCCCTCTGGCCGCCGTTTCCGGAGGTTCCGGACGCGCTCGCGGAGCTCCGCGCTCGCGACTGGCGGCTCGCGATCCTCTCCAACAGCGACCCTGACCTCCTCGACGCCTCGCTCTTGGCGATCGGCGTGCCGGTGGATCTCCGCGTCACCGCCGGCCAGGCCGGGTCGTACAAGCCTGCGCACGGCCACTGGGAGCAGCTCTTCGCCCACCCGGGCGTCGAGCGCGGACGCCACGCCCACGTTGCCGCGAGCCTCTTCCACGACCTCGCCCCCGCCCAGGAGCTCGGGCTCACGGCCGTCTGGATCAACCGGCTCGGCGAGACGAGCGACCTCCCGCGCGCGGCCGAGCTCACCGAGCTCTCGCGCCTGCCGGAGACGCTCGACGCGCTCGTGCCCGCGTGACGGCTTCTGCCTCGACCGCTACGAGAAGGAGCTTCGCTAAGCTCACGCCGTGTCACGGCTGCGCGCGAAGTGCCCTCACTGCCGGACGCTGACCGCGGTCGCGCTGGGCACGGACTACGAGTGCCACTCCTGTGGCCGGGAGTTCCGGGCGGGCCTCGTGCGCGTGCCGCGCGCCTGGGGCAAGGGCGGCGAGGAGATGGTCGCGGCCGCATATCTGCCCCTTCCCTATCCCGAGGCCGCCGTCGTCGAGGAGGGCACGCTCGCCGAGCAGAACCTCGCCCTCGCCGTGGCGCTGCCGGAGCGGCCGCTCGTCCTCGGCGGCTGTTGCTGCGCGCATGTCGGCGCCGTCGAGGGACTGGCGGCGCGGCACGGGCGGATCGCCGTCGTCTGGCTCGACGCGCACGGCGATCTGAACACGCCCGAGACGTCGCCGAGCGGCAACGAGTGGGGGATGCCGCTTCGCATGCTGATCGACTCGCAGACGGTCGACGCCGTCGACGTCCTTCTGGTCGGCGCCCGCAACCTCGACCCGCCCGAGGAGGAGTTCATCGCCGCTTCGGGCCTCCGCACGGCCGAGGCCGACCTGGCCCCTGCTCTCGAGGGGACGGACGGCGTCTACGTCGCTCTCGACGCGGACGTCCTCGATCCGGCCGAGCCAGTGGCCATGTTCATGCCGGAGCCTGGCGGGCCATCGGTCACCGAGACCGCGGCCTTTTTCGAGCGCGTCGCCGCCGCGGCTCTTCTCGTCGGCGCCGGCTTCACGGGCCTCCGTGCCGCGCCGCAGAACGTCGCGGCGCTCGAGCGCTTGGCGGCCGCTCTCGGCCTCTAGGCCGGCGACCGTAAGATACGGACACATGGCGAGCCGGATCGACGTGTCGATCGAAACCCGCGGCGCGCCCGAGCCGGAGCCGGGCAAGAAGCACGCGAACACGTGCCCGAAGTGCCACTCCCACTACCGCGACGACGAGCTCGAGCGCAATCTGCGCGTGTGCCCGCAATGCGGGTACCACTTCCCCGTCCGCGCCCGCGAGCGAATCGTCCAGCTGGCCGACCAGGGTACGTTCGTCGAGGCGGACGCCGGCCTCCGCTCGGCCGACCCGCTCGGCTTCTTCGACCTGCGGGCCTACACCGAGCGGCTGGCTGAGGCGGAGGTCTCGACCGGCCTCGGCGACGCGCTCATCGCGGGCTCCGCTTCCATCGAGCGGCGGGCCTGCGAGCTCGCGGTCATGGACTTCACCTTCATGGGCGGCTCGATGGGGAGCGCGGTCGGGGAGAAGTTCGCCCGCGCCTGCGACCGCGCCGGCGAGCGCGGCGCCCCGCTCGTCTGCGTGACCGCCTCGGGCGGCGCGCGCATGCAGGAGGGGATCCTCTCGCTCATGCAGCTTCCGAAGACGGTCTGCGCCGTCGACCAGCTTCGCGAGGCGCGCTCGGCCTTCATCGTCGTCATGAGCCACCCGACGACGGCCGGCGTGCTCGCCAGCTTCGCGAGCCTCGGCGACGTCCTGATCGCCGAGCCGGGGGCGCTCCTCGCCTTCACGGGCCCGCGCGTCGTCCAGGAGACGATCCGGCAGAAGGTCCCGGAGGACTTCGGTCTCGCCGAGTCGAACAGCCGTCTCGGCCACATCGACGCCCTCATCGAGCGGAGGGAGCTGAGGCCCTTCATCGGCAGGCTCCTCGAGCTCTTCACGTATGGCCCCCGAGGGTAAGTCGAGCGAGATCGAGCAGCTAAGGCTGCGCGACCGGATCGCGAAGCTCCGCGAGATGCCGCTCCTGCGCGGGGTGAACGTCTCCGGCGATCTCGCGAAGCTCGAGCGGCAGATCGAGCGAATCCAGGCCGAGCCGACGGCGGAGGAGATCTGGCGTGCGGTCGAGCTCGCCCGCCATCAGGACCGGCCGTACACCCTCGACTACGCCGATCGCCTCTTCGACGACTTCGTCGAGCTTCACGGCGACCGGACGTTCGGGGACGACGCCGCGATCGTCGCCGGCCTCGGCCGGTTCCGCGGCCGGACAGTGGCGCTCGTCGGTCACCAGAAGGCGCGCGACATGAAAGAGCGACTGCGGCGGAACTGGGGGATGGCCTCGCCGGAGGGGTACCGCAAGGCGATGCGGGTCATGGACCTCGCCGGCCGCCACGGCTTTCCCGTCCTCAGCCTCGTCGACACTCCCGGGGCATATCCGGGACTCGAGGCCGAGCAGCACGGGCAGGGGGGTTGGATCGCCCGTTCGCAGCTCCTTATGGCTCGCCTGGGCGTGCCCACGGTCACCTGCATCATCGGTGAGGGCGGCTCGGGCGGCGCCGTCGCACTCGCGGTCGCCGACCGAGTCCTCATGCAGCAGAACGCGATCTACTCCGTCATCTCACCCGAGGGCTGCGCGGCCATCCTGTGGCGTGACCGCGTCGAGGCGAAGAAGGCTGCGGCGGCCTTCAAGCCGACTGCCCCGTTCTGCCTTCAGCTCGGGGTCATCGACGCGATCGTCCCAGAGCCGCCGGGCGGAGCCCAGAAGGACCACGACGAGGCTGCGCGCCTGCTCGGAGAGTCCCTCGAGCTCGCGCTCGCGCAGATCGACGGGCAGGACCCCGAGGAGCGGCGCCTCGCGCGC
>JBGPNP010000192.1:0-5845 GCA_041487575.1 Gaiellaceae bacterium
GATCTTGTCGGTCGCGTCGATCACCCTGGCGCCGTCGGCCGGCACCGGCTCGGTGGTGACCTGGGCGATCCGGTCGCCCTCGATGACGACGTTCCCGCCGAAGAGCACGTCGTCCGCGTCGTTGAGCGTGACGACGATGCCGTTCCGTAGCACGATCCGATCGCTCATGGCACCCTCCCGGCTCCGGTCAAGACGAGTCGTATACGATATGCCGCCCGAGGAGGGGGAGCAACCGCGTGAGCCGCTTCAGCGACGAGCTCCGGAGTGCCTGCGAGCCGATCTGGGCGGCCGAGCACGCTCATCCCTTCGTTCGCGGGATCGGGGACGGCACGCTTCCGGCCGAGAAGTTCCGCTTCTTCGTCCGCCAGGACTACCCGTACCTCGTGGACTTCGTGCGCGCGCTTGCCCTCGCGTCTGCCCGGGCGCCGAATCCCGAGCTGGCCGCGCATTTCGCACGCCGCGCCCGCACCGTGCTCGAGCGGGAGATGGCGCTCCACCGGGCGTACGCGGCGGAGTGGGGAATCTCGGCCGAGGAGCTCGAGGCCGAGCGGATGGAAGGAGCGACGCGGGCGTACGCCGACTTCCTCCTCCGCACGGGGGCGCTCGGAAGCTTCGAGGAGCTCGCCGCGGCTCTCCTCCCCTGCGTGTGGGGCTACGTCGAGCTGGGCCGGAGCCTGGCCGCGCAGGGCCGGCCGAACGACGAGCGCTACGCCCGCTGGATCGACGCCTATGCGGGCGCGGAGCTCGCAGGGCTCTGCGAGGACGTTCGCGGGATCGTCGACGAGCTTGCGCAGGCCGCCGATGCCTCGACGCGGGCGCGCATGCGCGAGGCCTTCCTCGCCTCGAGCCGCTACGAGCTCGCCCTCTGGGACATGGCCTGGCGAGCCGAGAGCGCCTAGACCAGAGGCTTGATGTGAAACTCGACCGAAGTTCTGATGCTTCGCTACTAGACTGGCCTGCTCCCCGGTAGGGCGTTGACGGCGCTCGGGGTGCGGACGGGATCGGAGCCGAGCCGGTAGGGCGAGGCGCAGATCCCGTCCGGCGCGCTCTCGAGCATGGGCCGCTCAACCGAAGGGAGCAGGCCAAGAACGCGATCGCTCTCAGCGGGAGGTTGGTAGGAGCAACCGGTCGAGCTCCGCCTGTGCGGCTCCCTGTAGCGCCTTGTCCGGGTGCTGCGTTGCGAAGTACACGCGCACATCGAGGCGCCAGCCGCCCACGGATGCCCAGCGAAGCCGCTGCTGGATGTTCTGAGCGGGTTGGCCCTCCCACATCCGATCGACGCGGAAGCTCGAGAGCCGCAGCGGCAACCTGGCCGGAGTGAAGACGCGCGTTGGGCCGCCTCGGCCTTCCGTTGTCGCCCAGACGAGGATCCCGCGCGGGCTCAGTTGCTTGAGACCGTTGAAGGGAGCGAACGGAACGAGCGCTGCTTGATTGGAACCGGCTGTGATCCCCCATACCTGCGGCGCGAGCACGGTCGCCTCAGTCGGGCCTGTCGTGACCGTCAGCCACTCAGGTGTCGGGCGAAGCCTCGGTGGCGGCAGCACAGCGGAGGCAGGAGCAGGACGCGAAGGAGCAGCGGCCCCTCCGGCAGCGGCTACACCGAGCAGACAGAGGCTCAGCGCCAAGCACAAGCGGGCGTTCATCCGTTGACCATACGAGTGGCGCCGGGCGAAGAGTCCCAGCGCCGAGGTCGAGTCCCCGGCGGGCTCGAGGCACGCCCCCGGAGCCCCGTCAGCCGATCCGGCGCTCGAGCCCCGCCCAGAGCTCCTCGCGGAGCACGTACTTCTGGATCTTCCCCGTCGAGGTCTTCGGGAGCTCGCGGAACTCGATCCGATCGGGAACCTTGAAGCCCGCGAGGCGGGCGCGGACGTGCGCGCGGATTTCCTCCTCGGTCGCCGCTGCTCCCTCCTTCAGCGTGACGAACGCCGCCGGGCGCTCGCCCCACTTCTCGTCCGGAGCCGGCACGACCGCCGCCTCAAGCACGGCCGGGTGGCTGACGATCGCGCGCTCCACCTCGATCGAGGCAATGTTCTCCCCCCCGGAGACGATCACGTCCTTCGCGCGGTCGCGCAGCTCGACGTAGCCGTCCGGGTGGAGGACGCCGAGATCGCCGGTCCGGAACCAGCCGTCCGGCGCGGCAAGCTCGGTCGCGGCCTCGTCGCGGTAGTAGCCGAGCATGACGTTGTTCCCGCGCAGGGCGATCTCGCCGAGCGTCTCGCCGTCGGCCGGCACCTCCCGTCCCTCCGGCCCGAGCACCCGAGCCTCGCAGGAGACGACGTTGCCGACGCCCTGGCGCGCCTTCAGGACGGCCTGCCGCTCGGCCGGGAGCTCGTCCCACTCCGGGTGCCAGTCGCAGACCATGACCGGCCCGAACGTCTCGGTGAGCCCGTAGAGGTGCGTCACCTCCATGCCGAGCTCGGCGAGCGTGGCGAGGAGCGTCGGCGAGGGCGGCGCGCCGCCGGTGCAGATCCGCACCGACGCGGGCCGGGCCTCCGGGTGGTGGGCGAGCGCCGAGAGCACGGTCGGCGCGGCGTTCAGGTGCGTCACCCCTTCGGTCCGGATCAGGCGCCAGATCTCATCGGGGTCCACCCTCGGCAGGCAGAGGTGCGCTCCGCCCGCGGCCGTCACGGCCCAGGTGAAGCACCAGCCGTTGCAGTGGAACATCGGCAGCGTCCAGAGGAAGACGCTCTCCGGCCCCAGGCCGGCGTGGAACGCCATCGCGAGCGCCTGGAGGTACGCGCCGCGGTGGTGGTACATGACGCCCTTGGGCAGGCCGGTCGTCCCGCTCGTGTAGTTGATCGAGAGCAGGGCGCGCTCGTCCTCGACCGGTACCGCGAGCCGGGGCGCCGCCTCGACGAGCGCTTCGTACTCCTCCGGGCCGACGAGTCGCAGGGACAGCCCGGTCGCGGCCTCGCGCGCCCTGTCCGAGAGGCTCTCGTCGTGGAGAAGAACGGCCGCGCCGGAGTGCTCGAGCATGTACGCGAGCTCGGCCGAGGCGAGGCGGACGTTGAGCGCGACGAGCACCGCGCCCGCGAGGGGGACGCCGTAGTGCGCCTCGAGCAGGACGTGCGTGTTCGGCGTGAGCACCGCGACCCGGTCGCCCGGCGCGACGCCGAGCGAAGCGAGCGCGCCTGCCAGCCGCTCGGCGCGCTCGAGCAGGCGGCCGTACGTCCACCGTGCGGCGCCGTCCACGACTGCGACCCGGTCCTGGAAGACGAGCGCCGATCGGCGCAGGAACGCCGTCGGCGTCAGAGGCTCGTACGAGAGCGTGTCGATGCGGCGATTATGCCGCCCTGATATACGAGATACGGCATGGAGCGCAACGACCTCCTCATCTCGGCCGGGGGGCTGGCCGCGCTCGCCGGCCGGGCGGACGTGCGCGTCGTGGACGTCCGCTGGTCGCTCGACGACCCGGATGAGGGCGAGCGCTACTACGAGCACTCCCACGTCGCGGGCGCCGTCTACCTGCACTGGTACCGCGACCTCTCCGACCCCGGCGACCCGATCCTCGGGCAGATCGTGCCGCCGGAGCGCTTCCGCGAGACGATGGAGCGCGCCGGGATCGGCGACGACACGCTCGTCGTCGGCTACGACGACAACGTCATCTTCATGGCCGCGCGCCTCGCCTGGTGCCTCCACTACTACGGCCACGCGCGCGTGCGCTGGCTCGACGGCGGCTTCCCGAAGTGGGTCACTGAAGGACGTCCCGTCGCGGCGGGCCGCCACGAGCCCCCCGCGAGAGCCGCGTTCACGCCCCGGCCCCACCACGCCCTGCGACGGACGAAGGACGACGTCCTCACGCTCGTCCGCGACGGCGAGACGCTCCTCCTCGACTGCCGCATGGACCGCACCTGGACGGAGACCGGCGCCCACATCCCCGGTGCGCGCCGCCTGCCCGCTCCCTCGCTCCTGCGCGACGACGGCACGCTTCGCCAGGCCGGCGAGATCGCCGCGCTGGCGCGCGCGGCGGGCGCCCGTCCGGGCGAGCCGGTCGTCCTCTACTGCGGAGGCGGCGTCTCGGCCTCGGCCGCCTACCTCGCCCTCCGCACGGCCGGCTTCGAGGAGCTCTCGGTCTACGACGGCTCGTGGTCGGAGTGGAGCGTGGACCCGGAGACGCCGAAGGAAGCCCACTAGGGGCCCGCCGGTGGGTACGGTGATGATCCTGGTGAGCGAAAAGCAAGCCGGGCAAGGACGCAGGGAGCGCCCATATTCGATGAATATGGGCGCGACTGAGGACGCGGCACGGCGCAGTCTTTGCGCCGCCAGGGCGCGCCGTACCCACCGGGGGGCGCACTAGACCATGGGCTGGATCGGCGCTCGGCTCGAGCGGCTCGAGGACGAGCGCCTCCTCACCGGCCAGGGGCGCTACGTCGCGGACCTCGCCCTGCCGCACATGCTCCAGGCCTGCTTCGTGCGTTCGCCGCACCCGCACGCACGCGTCCTCCGGATCGACGCCGAGCGCGCCCGCCGTGTCGCCGCGGTCTTCACCGCCCCCGACCTCCCGCACACGCCGCTCGTGGACTCCGTCCGCATGGAGGGGCTCCTGAAGACGCCGCAGCCGGCCCTTGCGGGCGACCGCGTCCGCTTCGAAGGAGAGGCGGTCGCGATCGTGCTCGCGGAGAGCCGCTACCTCGCCGAGGACGCGGCCGAGCTCGTCGAGGTCGAGTACGAGCCGCTCCCCCCGGTCATGGACGCCGAGCGCGCCGGCGAGGCCGAGCCGCTCCACTCCGAGCTGGGCACGAACGTCGTCTACCGCCGCTCGTTCGCCTGGGGCGACCCCGACCGCGCCTTCGCGGCCGCTGACCACGTCTTCCGGAGCCGCTACCACGGCAACCGCTTCGTCGCCGCTCCGATCGAGACGCGCGGCTGCCTCGCCCAGTGGAGCGGCGGCCGTCTCACCATGTGGAGCGCGACGCAGGGGCCGCACCTCCTCCGCCGGCGGCTCGCAGCCACCACCGGCATCCCCGAAGGCCGCATCCGCGTGATCGCCCCCGACGTCGGCGGCGGCTTCGGGCAGAAGATCCCGGCCCACCCGGAGGAGATCGCCGTCGCGCTCGCGGCCCGCGCCGCCGGCCGGCCGGTCAAGTGGATCGAGGACCGACGCGAGAACCTCACCGCCGCGCCGCACGCGAAGGAGCAGCTCATCGACCTCGAGCTCGCCGTCGCCGCCGACGGCACCTTCCTCGCCCTCCGGGCCCGCGTCCTCGGCGACGCCGGTGCCTACTCCTTCAACGCGGCGAGCGCCCTCATCGAGCCGTACCTCTCGGCTCAGCTCATGCCCGGGCCGTACCGGATTCGCCACTACGCGTGCGAGATCACAGCGGCCCTGACGACGAAGAGCCCGGTCGCGCCCTACCGCGGCATCGGCTGGACGGCGGGCCACACCGCCCGCGAGCTCCTGATCGACCGCGCCGCCCGCGTTCTCGGCCGGGACCGCGCCGACCTGCGCCGGCAGAACCTCGTCGAGGCGCACGAGTTCCCGTACGCCGCGTGCAACGGCATGGTCTTCGACTCCGGGAGCTTCCGCGAGTCCCTGGACAAGGCGCTCGAGCTAGTCGGCTACGACGAGCCGCACAGCCCGTTCGTCGGCGTCGGAGTCAGCCCCTACGTCGAGCCGACCGGGTGGGGGAGCGAGGGCGGCTTCCAGTCGAACTGGTCCTTCGCCTCTCACGACGCCGTCCGGCTCACGGTCGAGCCCTCCGGCGAGGTCACGGCCGCGGTAGGGAGCCCGTCCCAGGGGCAGGGCCACGAGACGACCCTCGCGCAGGTCGTCGCCGGGGAGCTCGGCGTCCGCCCCGAGCAGGTCACGGTGATCGCCGGCGACACGAGCGCCACTCCGGTCTCC
>JBGPNP010000193.1:0-5783 GCA_041487575.1 Gaiellaceae bacterium
CTCGATCAGGTCGAGGACGTGGTTCGAGACCATTGCCGGAAACCAGCGCACCTGGTCGCGGGCGCCGGCGAGGTCGTCCGAGACGTGGCTCGGCGCGCAGACGATGCACTCGAGCTCGTCCGGGTCGCGACCCGCCTCGGCGGCCGCGGCCCGCGCCTTCTCCATGATCCACTTGACGATGACCGGGTCGGCGAGCTGGATGATCACTCCGTCGGCGACCCGACCGGCGACTCCGAGCGCCCGTGGCCCGTACGCCGCGACGTAGAGCGGGATCTTCGGGAGCGCCTTCGCCCACTCGAGCTGGACCTCCTTCTCGTTCCACTCGACCTGCTCGCCGTTCATGAGCGCCTTGATCATCCGGCAGGAGCGCTCGAACTCGGCCATCTTCACCGGCTGGTAGCCGATGAGGCGCCGGGCCGAGTCGCCGCGGCCGATCCCCATGACGACCCGCCCGCCCGAGACGTCCTGGAGCGTCGCGTAGGCGCTCGCCAGCACGGTCGGCTCACGCGTTCCCGGGTTCGTGACACAGTGGCCGAGCTTCATCCGCTCGGTCTCCCGCGCCATCAGCGTCAGGAGCACGATCCCCTCCTGCCAGAGGACGTGCGAGTCGTACGTCCAGCCGTACTTGAACCCGTGCCGCTCGCCGAGCCGGATCAGCTCGAGCAGGCGCGTGTACGGGGGGTCCGGCAGAACGGTCAGGCCGAAGCTGAGCACGCTGGTCGTTCCTCCTGGGCGGGGGAGCAAGGATTCTACGCCCGGGCCGCACCCCCCCGATCCTGGGAGTACCATCTCCCCGGATGCGCGCGCTGAGGAGGGTCGTGGGGGTCGCCGCCGCCGGAATCGTGGTCTGGGCGGCGCTCGCGACGCCCGCCTCGACCCGGCCGGCCGCGACCGTGACGGTCTCGAGCGTCAGCGTCGACGCGAGCTGGAAGGAGAGCTGGCTTACCGCCACCCTCACCTTCAGCGGCACGGTCGACGCAGCGGCGCAGCTGGCGATCTTCGTCAGGCCCGCCGACCGGCCCGGCAACGTCGCGGCGAAGACAGAGCTCCCCGTCGCCGCGCCGGGAGCTTTCACCGGGCAGCTTCGCCTCCCGGCGCGCCTCCTTCCCGGCGCCTACACGCTTCGCGTCACCGGCACGAGCACCGCCGGAGATCTCGCACCGGTCGACACCCCGTTCACGGTCCCCGCTCCCCCGGAGGGGATCGTCGACAAGTCGGGTGTCGCCACCCGCAAGGGAGGCACCTTCGTCGATCGCGTGCAGGGGACGGTCGCGGTGCTCTGGGCGCGCTTCCACTTCGTCGTCCCGCCGCAGGCGAAGGTCGTCGAGATCTCCTGGTATACGCCTTCGTTCAAGTTCATCGGGACGGTGAAGAAGCCGTACAAGGCGACGGTCGAGACGTTCCTCGCGAACACGACCGGCCACCTCCAGGCGGGCACGTGGTACGCGATCGCCAAGGTAGGCGGCAGGGTCGTCAAGCGCGCCCGCCTGAAGATCGTGTAGCGCACCGTCCGGTGAGTACGGCGCGCCCTAACGAAGCTGCGGGAGGACGTGCTCCGCGAGGAGCGCGATGGCCTCGGCGCGCAGGCCCGGGTCGAGCCCCGGCCAGATGAGCTCGGCAACGAGGTGCACGCCGCCCCCCGCGGCTTCGTCGTAGGCGCGGAGTCGCTCCGCCACCTCGTCGGGCCGGCCGAGCACGCAGAAGCGCCTGAGCTCGGCTTCGCGCTCGGCGGGCAGGGGCGGCGGTAGTGGCGGCGGCCCCGTCTGTCCCCGCGCATCGGCCAGGTCCTCGTACTTCCAGGCGTAGTACCAGAGGTGGTCGCGGGCCCGCTCCCAGACGCCCGGGTCCTCCCAGGCGAGCACGGGGACGACGACGCTGAGCGCGAACTCGTCGGGGTCGCGCCGGGCCGTCTCGAGCTCCTCGCGCACCCAGCCGACCTGGCGCGCGAACGACTCCGGCGTGCACCAGGTGGCCATGAAGCCGTCGGCGATCCTCCCGGCCCGCCGCACCGCGGGCTCGGCGCCCGCACCGATCCAGATCGGCGGCCCGCCCGGCTGCAGCGGCTTCGGGGTCACCGGCATTCCCGGGTACGAGCGCAGCGCCCCGCCCGTGACGACCGTGTCCGACCAGGACTGCCGGAGCACGGTCACCTGCTCCTCGAAGAGTCGGTGCCGCCCCCGGAGCGGCACGCCGAGCCCCTCGAACTCCTCCG
Source organism: Gaiellaceae bacterium (assembly GCA_041487575.1). Classification (GTDB taxonomy): domain Bacteria; phylum Actinomycetota; class Thermoleophilia; order Gaiellales; family Gaiellaceae; genus JBGPNP01. The sequence goes on from JBGPNP010000193.1 coordinate 2,213, forward strand.
GCCGCCAGCCCTGGCCGATGCCGAGGATCAGGCGCCCTCCAGAGAGGAGGTCGACGACGGCCGCGTCCTCGGCGATCCGCACGGTCTCGTGGAGCGGCGAGAGGAGGACGTCGGTGCCGATCGCGATCCGGCTCGTCCGGGCGGCGAGCGCCGCGCAGAGGACGAGGAGCGACGGCAGGTACGAGTCGTCGAAGAAGTGGTGCTCGGAGCACCAGATCGAGTCGAACCCGAGCCGCTCGGCCTCCTCGGCGAGGGCGAGGGCCTCCGCGTAGAGGTCGGCGTCCGTGCGCGGGTCGCCCGGGTAGCGCTGGCAGGTGATGGAGCCGAGCCCGATCTTCACGAGAGTGTGAGTCTACGGCGCGGAGGACTTGCCCCTCCCGAGTCGTACTCGGTGCCATGATCATGTTCGTCATCCGCCGCTTCCGCCGCCGCGCCGTCCTCAGGGCCTGGGCGAAGGGCGAGCTCGAGTCCGCCGGCCTCCTCGGCCGCTCGACCGGCTCGTAGGCGCTCAGAGAAATCGAGGCGGTCGCCTCGCTACAGTCCTCGACATGAACGAAGGGGTCGACCGGCGCGAGTTCCTGCGGCGAGCGCTCGCGGCGGGAGCGGTCGTGGCCGTGCCCGCCTGGGCCACAGGAGTCGCTTCGACCGGGGACCGGCGCGTGAAGGAGCTCGCCAGGAGTCTCGCGGGCCCTGTGATCGCGCGCGGGGCGCGGGGGTACGCGCAGGCGCGACTCCTCTTCAACCCACGCTTCGACGCCGTCAAGCCGCTCGTGGTCGCCTACCCGCAGTCCGCTGCCGACGTCGCGAAGGCGATCCGCTGGGCGCGCAAGTACGGCGTTCGCGTCGCGGCCCGCTGCGGCGGGCACTCCTACGGCGGGTACTCGACGACGCCGGGGCTCGTCCTCGACGTGACGCGCCTCTCCCGGGTCCGCGTGAACGGCGACGGCACTGCCTCGGTCGGAGCCGGCAGCGCGCTGGTCGACGTCTACGACCGGCTCGCGCGGGGCGGGGTGACGATCCCCGCGGGCTCGTGCCCCACGGTCGGCGTCGCCGGGCTCGCGCTCGGCGGCGGGGTCGGGTTCGCCTCGCGGAAGCTCGGGCTCACCTGCGACAACGTCCTCGGGCTCACGATCGTGACCGCCTCGGGCGACGTGCTCACGTGCTCGGAGAGCGAGAACCCCGATCTCTTCTGGGCCTGCCGCGGCGGGGGCGGCGGGAACTTCGGCGTCGTCACCGACTTCACGTTCCGGGCGACCCCCGTCTCGAGCGTCTCGACCTTTTCGATCGAGTGGCCCTGGGCGAACGCGCGCGACGTCCTGGCCGCGTGGCAGGGCTTCGCGCCGGTCGCGCCGGACGAGCTCTTCTCGGTGCTGAACCTGCGGGCGGCCGCGGGCGTCGCGCCGCGCGTGAGCTCCGGGGGGCAGTTCTTCGGCTCGGAGGCCCAGCTCCGGTCGCTCCTCGCGCCGCTCACGGCCGTCGGCGCGCCGATCTCGGTGAAGACGTCCATGCGGACGTATATGCAGGCCGTCTTCCTCTGGGCCGGCTGCGGGAGCTCGGTCGCCGGCTGCCACCTCGCGGGGCGGTCGCCCGGCGGCACGATCGAGCGCGTGACCTACAAGGGGAAGTCCGACTACGCGGTGCAGCCGCTCTCGGCCGAGGGGATCGACGCGATCGTGCGGGCGATCGAGGCGAGGCAGGGAGTCAGCGCGGCCGGGAGCGGCGGGCTCCTCCTCGACTCGTACGGCGGCGCGATCGCGCGCGTGCCGAAGGAGGCGACGGCGTTCGTCCACCGCGACGCGCTCTTCTCCTTCCAGTACCTCGCGACGTGGGCGACGGGCGCGCCGGCGAGCGTCGCGGCGGCGAACCTCGCCTGGATCCGCGGCTTCTACGCGGCGATGCGGCCATACGTCTCCGGCTTCGCGTACCAGAACTACATCGACCCCGAGCTCGCCGGGTGGCAGCGGGCGTACTACGGGTCGAACTTCGGGCGGCTCGTCGAGGTCAAGCGGCGCTACGACCCGGACGGCCTCTTCCGCTTCGCGCAGGGGATCCCGCTCCGCGCCTGAAAGGGCACGCTGGGCGCCGCGTTCCGGTGAGGGCCGTCGCTGCGTGCCGTGATTGTCGGCGAGCCTCGTTCCGGTCCAGACTCCGGAGGCATGCGGGCTTCTGCGGACACAGCGGTCAGACGCTCACGAGGCGAGGGAGGCTATTTCCTCGTGGAGCTGCGCGCGGTGTTCGCCGTAATCGCCCTCGCCTTCGGCATCACGCCGGTCGCGATCGTGAAGATGGCCGGGGCCGCGAGGGAGTCCGTCGCGCGCTCCGAGCTGAAAGCCGCGCTCCCCCCCATCGAGTCCTACCACCTGGAGCTCGGGACGTACGCCGGCCTGAGCTCGGACGTCCTGAGGGCCGTCTACGACTCCACCCTCGCTTCGGATCTCGTGTTCGGCTGGGTCTCGGACGGCTCGTACTGCGTCGAACTGACCGCCGGCGGCCACACCGCGCACGTGATCGGCCCGGGCGGCTCACCCGAGAGCGGCGGCTGCCCGGCGCCGCCTGCCGGCCAGGGCTGATAGCGCTTACAGCGCGCCGCCTGCGGCCTCGTCGAGGAACTGGATCTGGACGGACGAGGGGTCGACGCCGGCCTCCGCCGTCGCACCCTTGAGATCCTCGGAGTCGAAGAAGGCGGGGGCCGCCTCGGCGGAGTCGAAGGTGTGGACGACGACGACCGAGTTCGGGTCGTCCTGCGAGCGCCAGACGTGGTGATGGCGCACGCCGCGCTCCTTCTGGACGGAGCGGAAGCCGTCGTAGACGGCCTTTCAGGCGTCGAAGTCGGCGACGCGATGATGGATGAGGCTGACGGTGGCCACTGTGCCCCCTTGCTGGGCCGATGCGGTGGTGGCGATCCTAATGCAGCGGCGCTGCGCTCAGGTCGAGACCCTGGGCGCTACCCTCGGTGAGACGTGAGCGTCCACGCCCTTCGCGAGCGTAAGCTCCTGGTCTTCGTCGTCGCGGGCGAACCCGTCTTCGTGCGTGTGCGTGAGTCGTGTCGGGCGCGCACCTTGCGGATCATCGTCGGGCCGCGCCGGCCGCTTGAGGTGATCGTCCCGCAGGGAGCCAGCGAAGCCGATGCTGCCAAGTTCCTCGAGGAGAAGCGCCGCTGGGTCGAGGAGAAGGTCGCCGCTGCGCGCGCGACCGCCGCCCGACCGTTCACGCTCGGCCTCGACCGGCCCGGCTGGGTCTGGCTCGAGGGCGAGCCGCTTCTGATCGAGCGGCGCGAAGGGCAGCGCTCGGTCGCCGGGCTCAGGCGGGACGTCCTCGTCGTGAACGGGCCGGAGGAGGGCGCCGCGGCGGCCCTCGAGCGCTGGTACCGGGGGGCGGCGCGCCGGCGTATCGCCGAGGTCGCTGAGCGCGAGGCGGCACGGCTTGGGCTCTCCTACCGCTCGATCGGCGTCCGTGACCAGCGCACGCGCTGGGGCTCCTGTTCACGTCGAGGCCACCTCTCCTTCTCCTGGCGGCTGCTCGTCGCCCCGGCCGACGTCCTCGAGTACGTCGTCGTCCATGAGCTCTGCCA
>JBGPNP010000194.1:0-5740 GCA_041487575.1 Gaiellaceae bacterium
AGCGAGGTCGACGCGTCGCTGCTCCTGGACACGATCGAGGAGTGCTACTTCGCCTTCCGCTCCCGCTTGCGCGGCATCGAGCACTCGACGAGCTGCAGTTGCCCCGCCTGCGCCAAGCTGCCCGTCCTGAACCTGAAGTTCATCGTCCACCACGGCGACTTCATCCGGCGGTCCGCCGGTGCCGGCGAGGAGCTGACCGGTCAGGACGTGATCATCGTCCACCGACTGCTCAAGAACTCCGTCGCCGAGACGCTCGGGCTGACCGCGTACGCTCTCTTCACCGAGGCATGCGTCGCCGCTCTCGCCATGAGCCCGTCCGCGCTCGGGCTCGTCGAGCACAGGGAGGCCTACGCCGACGTCGGAGACACCGCCGTCTACGTCGAGGATCTCGAGCGCCGCTGGGAAGAGGAGCGGGAACGGCGGCCGGCGTTCGTCGCGCGCGAGGAGGCCGTCTTCGAGTTCGAGGCTCTGCTGCCCGCCGCGCCCGCAGTCGTCTGGGACTGGCTCACCGCGCCCGGCCGCCGGATGCTCTGGCAGGGAAGCCGGATCGACGAGACGAGCTCGGGCGGACGCCGAGGCATCGGCACGATGAGCTTCTGCGTCGACAGCCGCGGCGAGGTCTACGAGGAGATCCTCGACTGGCGCCCGTTCCAGTACTTCACCGAGCGAAACACGCTCCGAAGATCGATCAAGCTCGTCGTCACGACCGAGCTGGAGGCGGCCGCGGAAGGCACGCGCGTGCGCACCCGAGCGCGGCGGCTGCAGGGAAAGGACCGGCTGGTCTGGCTCGCCGTCGGGCCGCAGGTCGAGCGAAAGCTCCGCGATGGGTACTTGCGGCTCGAGCAGCTCCTGGCCCGGCCGGAGCCCCGGTTCTCGTCGGAGACACGCCTGCCGGTCCTTTAGGCTCCGACCCAAGCACCGCGACAAGGAGGGGACGATGCTGAACGGCGCCCGGCTGGTGGCAAATCTCCGAGCGTCCGATCTCGAGCGAACGATCGCGTTCTACGGCGGGAAGCTCGGGCTCGCTCTCATCGGCCGACGAGAGGTTCTCCCGGGCCACGAGGAGGCGCTCTTCGAAGCCGGCGGAGCGGTTCTCTGCATCGAAGGAGGCGCCCCAAGCCCGGGCGGACAGACGCCGGTCAGCTTCGAGGTCGACGACATCGAGTCGGCCGTCGACGGCCTGCGTCAGCGTGGGGTCCAGTTCGAGGAGTACGAGCTCCCGAGCGTCAACACCGTCGGCGGGATCGCCACGGTCGGCGCGTTCAGGGCCGCGTGGTTCAAGGACCCCGACGGGACTCTTGTGGGTCTCATCTCCGAGGCGTAGCCAGCCCCGCTGAGCGCTGCCTGCGCCGCCCCTACAATTCCCTGGCAATGCCCGCCACCGTCATCGTCGGCGCGCAGTGGGGGGACGAGGGGAAGGGGAAGATCGTCGACCTGCTCGCCCAGCACTCGGACGTCGTCTGCCGCTACCAGGGGGGCCCGAACGCGGGCCACACCATCATCCGCGACGGCGAGACGTTTGCGCTCCACCACATCCCCTCGGGGATCCTGTACCCGGGGACGACCTGCGTCGTCGGCGCCGGCTGCGTCGTCGACCCCCGGCTGCTCGTGCAGGAGATCGACGGCCTCGAGGCGCGCGGCGTCTCGACGCGCGACCTCAAGCTCTCCGGAAACGCTCACCTGATCATGCCCTGGCATGTCGCCATCGACTCTGCGGGCGAGCATCATCTGGGAAGGCTCCAGATCGGGACGACCCGGCGCGGGATCGGCCCCGCCTACGCCGACAAGGCGGCGCGGCTCGGCATTCGCGTCCAGGACATCCTCGACCCGAAGATCCTCCGCCAGAAGTTCGAGACCGCGCTGGCGGAGAAGAACGTCATCCTCGAGCGGGTCCACGGGGTCGAGCCGCTCGAGGCGGCGGAGCTCGCCGAGCAGATGGAGGCCTTCGCGGCGCGCCTGCGGCCCTACGTCGCAGACACATCGCTCCTCGTCGACCGCGCGCTCAAGGCGGGCAAGCACGTGCTCCTCGAGGGTGCCCAGGGGACGCTCCTCGACCTCGACCACGGCACCTACCCGTTCGTCACCTCCTCAAACCCGGTCGCCGGGGCGGCAGCGACCGGCACCGGCATCGGGCCGACGCGGATCGACCGCGTCATCGGCGTCGCGAAGGCGTATGTCACGCGCGTCGGCGAGGGCCCGTTCCCCACCGAGATCGAGGGGCCCGACCAGGCCCGTGTGCGCGAGCTCGGGGCCGAGTACGGGACGACCACCGGCCGGGACCGCCGCTGCGGCTGGCTCGACCTCGTCGGGCTCCGCTACGCCGTGCGCGTGAACGGCATGACCTCGCTCGCGCTCACGAAGCTCGACGTCCTGTCGGACTTCGGCGAGATCCCAGTCTGCGTCCGGTACCGCCTTCGGGACGGGTCCGAGACGAGCGAGTTCCCCGCCCACCAGAGCGACTTCCACCGCGCAAGCCCGGTCTACGTGACGCTCCCCGGCTGGCGCGAGCCGCTCGACGGGGTCGAGAGCGTCGAGGACCTCCCCGACGCGGCCCGCCGCTACGTCGACTTCGTCGCGGGCGAGGTCGAGGTCGAGGTGAGCCTGATCGGGACCGGCGCGGCCCGCGAGCGCGTCCTTGTGCCGCGCGGGCTCGAGGCGCTCGCCCTGCGGGCCTGACCCGAGGCCCCGCTCAGGCGGAGCGGAGCCGTGCCGGCTGCGCCGGCTCGTCCAGCACGTCGCGCACGCGCGCCGCGAGCGCCGTCGGCGAGAAGGGCTTCTGGATGAAGGCCACGCCGGCCGGCAGCCCGCCCTGGCCGCTGAAACCCACCTGCGTGTAGCCCGACATGAAGAGGATCCTCGTTCGCGGGCGCTCGTTCCCGACCCGCTCGGCGAGCTCGCGGCCACCCATGCGAGGCATGACGACGTCGGTGAGGAGGACGTCGATGGGTCCGTCGTACCCCCTGCAGATAGCGATCGCCTCCTCGCCCTGAGCCGCCTCGAGCACCGAGTAGCCGTTGGCCTCGAGGATCTCTCGCACGAGCTCCCGGACGACGTCCTCGTCCTCGACGAGAAGGATCGTCTCCTCGCCGAAGAGCGGCGACGTCCGCAGCGCCTCGGCCGCCGCCTCCGCCTCGTCCTCGACGCTGGGCAGGAAGATCTCGAACGTCGATCCGCTGTCCGGCTCGCTCGTCGCGAAGACGAAGCCGTCGCTCTGCTTCACGATCCCGTAGACGGTCGCGAGCCCGAGGCCGGTGCCGCTCCCGAGCTCCTTCGTCGTGAAGAACGGCTCGAAGACCCGCGCCCGTGTCTCGGCGTCCATGCCGACGCCGGTGTCCGTGACCGCGAGCCGAACGTAGGCGCCCGGGGGCATGGGTGGATAGCGCGCGGCGCGCGCCTTCGCCATCTTGACGTTGGCCGTCTCGATCGTGAGGCGGCCCCCGTCGGGCATGGCGTCCCGCGCGTTCACGGCGAGGTTCACGATCACCTGCCCGAGCTGGCCGGGATCGGCGCGCACGCGCGCGAGCTTGCGGGAGGGCTTCGTCTCGAGCTCGATGTGCTCGCCGATCAGCCGGCGGAGCATCGCCTCCGTCTCCTGGATGACGTCGTTCACGTCGACCACCTTCGGCTGGAGCACCTGCCGCCGGCTGAACGCGAGTAGCTGCCTCGTGAGGACGGCCGCGCGCTCGCCGGCCTTCCTGATCTCCTCCGCGTCGCGGCGGAGCGGGTCGGACGGCGCGAGCTTGGCGAGCAGGAGCTCGCTGTAGCCGCTGACGGCCGTGAGCAGATTGTTGAAGTCGTGCGCGATCCCGCCCGCCAGTTGGCCGACCGCCTCCATCTTCTGAGCCTGCCGGAGCTGCAGCTCGAGCGCGCGCCGCTCGCGGAGGTCGCGGGCGACGCCCTGGAATCCGACGATCTCGTCGCCCCGGCGGATCGAGCGGGACGTCACCTCGGCGGGCACGCAGCTTCCGTCCTTGGCGAGCAGGTCGAGCTCGTAGGTCGTCGTGTCGGCGTCCGCGCTCAGCTTGCGCGCGAACTGCTCCCGCGCGAGCTCGGCCGAGTCCATCGGCATCACGACGGAGAAGTGGCGCCCGACGAGTTCCTCGGGCGCGTAGCCGAGGATGCGCTCCACGGAGAGGCTCACAGCCACGTACCGGCCGTCGAGGCCGAATGTGAACATGAGATCGTGCGCGTTCTCGAAGAGCTCCCGGTAGCGCTCTTCGCTCGCGCGCAGAGCTTCCTCCGACTGCCTCTGCTCAGTGACGTCGTCGACGACGGCCATGAGGACAGGGCGGCCCTCGGAGTCGGAGACGCGGGACGTCGTCAGGTGGACCCAGCGAAGGTTGCCGTCCTTGCAGATGAGGCGCTTGACGAGCTCGTAGGAGTCGCGCGCTCCCACCCGCAGCTCCTCGAAGAGCTCGAGGTTCAGCCCGAGGTCGTCGGGATGCGTGTAGGCGGAGAAGGGCATGACCGCGAGCTCCTGCTCCGAGTATCCGACCATAGAGCGGAAGGCCCGGTTCGACTCGACGACGTGGCCCTCCGGGCTCGTGACCACGATGCCCAGCCTCGCCGAGTCGAAGATCGCCCGGAAGCGCTCCTCGCTCTGCCTGAGGGCCTCCTCGGCGTGCTTTTGATCGGTGACGTCCTCCATGATCGCCATCGCGCCGATGACGCTCCCGGACCCGTCCCGTAGGGCGGCGGTGGACAGCCTGGCGTCCACGATCGAGCCGTCCTTGCATCGTCGCCGCACCTCGACACCGGTGATCGCCTCCCCGGCGAGCGTGCGTTGCCTGAGCGTGCGGTGCGCGTCCTCCTCACCCTCGGGGAGCGACGGGTACGGGCGGCCGGCGATCTCGTCCGCAGTCCATCCGAACACGCGCTCGGCCGCAGGGTTCCAAACGAGCACAAGGCCGTCGGGATCGAGCCCGACGATGGGAAGTGGCGAGGCGTGGACGAGCGCCCGGAGCGTGGTTCCGGCCGAGTCGGCGGGAAAGCTCATCTCGGTCTGCATCTCCAGCGTGGGCCTTCTGCGTTCGCTCAGTCTCTCTGCGAGAACTATCGTCAGGTCCTGCGTCCCGATTCGGGTACTTCGGGATCCTCCGTTCGGGGGGCTCGCGCTTCAGCGCGTCGGGAGGTCCTTCGGCGCGTTGACGTTGCCGAGAAGGCCGGCCTCCGCCTCGACGACGCGGATCTCGAGTTCGCGCAGTGCGCGGTGGAGCGCGAGCTCGCCCGCGGCGATCTGCCGCTCGAGCACCGGCAGGGCGGTCAGGCGGTAGGCGCCCGGCAGCGCCCCCGTCTGCGGCACGGCCGCGTCGGCGCCCTCAGCCGCAGCGGCCAGCCCGCGGAGGAGCTCCGGCGTCACCCAGGGCATGTCCGTCGGCAGGACGACGCAGAGCTCGGCGTCGGCGAGGCGGATGCCCGCCGCGACGCCGACGATCGGGGCCCTCAGCTCGCTGCCGTCGTCGAGCACGGGGAAGGGAAGAGGCAGGCGGTCTGCGGCCTTGCCCACGGCGATGACGGTGTCGAAGGCCTCCTCCAGGGTTCGATAGGCACGCGCCGCCAACGTCTCTCCCCGGAAGATCGCGAGCGCCTTCGGAGAGCCGAAGCGGGTGCTCGCGCCGCCGACGAGGAGGACGCCGGCTACGTCGCGATCCGCCACGGCTCGGAGTAGACGTTCGCACGCCCGTCGCGGACGAAGCCGCAGAGCGTGATCCGGCGGTCGCGGGCGAGCTCGACGGCCAGG
>JBGPNP010000195.1:0-5731 GCA_041487575.1 Gaiellaceae bacterium
GCGACGCGGACGAAGAAGCCGGCGTTCTTCAGGTACATGGAGACGAACGACGCGATGTTCTTCTCGTCCTCGACGACGAGGATCGTCTGGCTCTTCGGCTGCGCCATGGGCTACCCGCCCCGAATCGTGCCAGAGCCCTCGGCCGTCGGCGGCGTCCCGCCGAGCAAGACGGAGCGGAAGTCGGCTGGCCAGAGCTGGAAGGCCGCGCCGTCGACGGACATCAGCCCGACGCCGCGGAGCGTCGCCACGCCGCGACCGACGAGGCTCGCGTCGAGGCCGAGCGCCTGGATGCCGACGCGCCAGCCCTGCCCCGAGACCTTGAAGCGGACGTCGCGGCCCCTGTACACGGTCGTCGAGTCGTTGACCTGAACGGTCTCCTCGGCGCCGAAGACCGTGACGTCGGCGGCGCCGAGGCGGTCGGTGACAACGATCCGGCCCGTACCGAAGCGACCGATGAGGGCGCCGCGCGTCATCGCCACGACGACGATGCCGTTGCCGCGCTGGACCTCGAGCGAGCCGGCATCGCTACCGGCGAGGCCTGCCGGAGCGCCAGCGGCAAGCACGAGCAGGAGCGCAAGCGCGAGCAATGGGACAACAAGGCGCCGCATTGGCTTCACGTACAGATTGTCGGCATGGGCGGTGTGCCGCGGGTCATGGGCTCGTAAAGAAAGTGTATGGGCCCGCAACAACGGCGGGGAATCGGTTTACTCCGTGCTGTCATGCGTCCCTCCGCCCTCGCCGCCCTCGCTGCCGCCGCGATCGTGCTCGTTTGGGCCTCGCCGGCCGCCGCGACGACACGCACGTACTCGAGCGGCGATCTCTCGCTCGCCATTCCCGACCCGGGGGTCGTCGAGAGCGCGATCACCGTCCCGGACGCGGGGCCGGTGGCCCATGTCTCGGTCTGGGTGCGGCTCGCCCATCCAAATGACGACGACCTCGCGATCTCGCTCGTCGCGCCCGACGGGACTGCCGTCCTTCTCGCCAACCACGCCGGCGGCGACGGGTCCGCCGATTTCGGCTCGGGCAGCCGCGGCTGCAACGGCACCTTCACGGTCTTCGACGAGGAGGCCGGCTTCAAGCCGATCGCCGACGGGACGGCGCCCTTCGACGGCACCTACAAGCCCGACGAGTCGCTCGACGCCCTAATCGGCAAGCCTGCGCAGGGCGCCTGGAGGCTCCGCGTCGAGGACGACAACGAGCAGGACGCGGGCACGCTCTTCTGCTGGAAGCTCGAGCTCGCCCGCGACGTCGTCCAGACGACGACGGCGCGCGCGGGCCCGGTACGGGCCGCGCTCACCTTCCGTGAGATCGACTACCGCTTCACGGGCATTCGCCTCAAGATCTACCGCCGCGGCAAGCTCGTCTTCGAGGGCGCGCCGAGCGGTGGCTGCCGGGACTGCCAGGGCTCGCTCCTCTCCGACCACGCGCTCCAGGCGCGCGACCTCGACGGCGACGGCGAGCCCGAAGTCTTCGTCGACCTCTACACAGGCGGCGCCCACTGCTGCTTCTTCACGCTCCTCTACCGCTACGACCCCGCCCGGCACGCCTACCGCAAGGTCGCGCACGGGTGGGGGAACACGGGCTACGCGCTACGCGACCTCGAACGCGACAGCCGGCCCGAATTCGTCTCCGGCGACGACCGCTTCGCCTACGCGTTCACGTCCTTCGCAGCCTCCGCCGACCCGATCCAGATCTGGAGCTACCGCGCCGGCCGGTTCGCCGACGTGACGCAGAGCTTCCCGGCCGCCGTTCGCCGCGACGCCGACCGGCTCTGGCAGGGGTACCTCGCGGACCGCAAGAACGAGGGCACGGACGTCCGAGGCGTCCTCGCCGCATATCTCGCCGACCGCGTCCTCCTCAGGGAGGGCGCCCAGGGCTGGTCGCGCCTCCTGGAGGCGCTGCGCCGCGGCGAGCTCAGCCCGCCGGCCGGCGTCGGGCCGACCGGAGCGGCATACCTGAAGGCCGTCGTCAAGCTCCTCGCCGACTCGGGCTACGTGACGAAGGCCGAGGCTGCGAAGCTCTTCCCGCTCGCTCAGTAGCGGCCGATCTCGCGCAGCCGCTCGTCCGAGATCCCGAAGTGGTGGGCGACCTCGTGGAGGACGGTGTGCCGCACGCGCTCGCGCAGCACCTCCCGGTCGTAGCCGTAGAAGCGCTCGAGCGAGCGGCGGTAGATCGTGATCCGGTCCGGGAGCGCGAACAGGTAGCCCGACGTCCGCCGCGTCAGTGGGACACCCTGGTAGAGGCCGAGGCGGCCGGGGTGCTGTGGGTCCTCGTCCTCGATCTCGATCACGAGGTTCGAGAGCGCCACCCGGAACTCGGCGGGGAGCGATTCCACGGCCTCCTCGACCCAGGCGGTGAAGTCGGCGTCCTCCGGCTGTGTCACGGCGCTACGCGCCGCCAGGGAGCGTCGGTCGGAAGGGCGGGGGCTCGGGCGGCCATGCCGGGCGAGTCTAGCCCCAGCGGTGGTGGCCTATAGGGCGAAGAACGCCGAGGCGACGGGGCGCGGCAGCGCGCACTGCAGGGCACTTCTCGGTTCCGAATCCGCTCGTGACGGACATCGGGCTTCTCACCCGTTCGCAGGAATGTGCGACTGAGGTTCGCCGACGCCGCGCCGGTGGTCCTCCCGCGCCTGCGGGATCTGGCACTTCCAGAAGATGCTCGCCACGAGCGAGCAGACGGCGGGGTCTGAGCGCGGTCCTCGCTCGCCCGGACACGACAGCGCTCCCCGGCGCCATGAGGCCGGCGACAAAGTGCGCGCATGGCCACGCGGGATCGTGCGAGACCGGCCGGACGAGCTCTCAGGGGCTCTCGTACAGGTAGAAACCGCGACCGGTCTTGCGGCCCAGATGCCCCGCCTGCGCCAGGCGCACGATACGCGGCGGGGGCGCCATGCGCGGCTCCCGGAGCCCCTCCCACAGCGCCTCCGCGGCGTGGAGGTGAACGTCGACGCCGATGAGGTCGACGAGTGCACAGGGGCCGATCGGCCAGCCGGCGCCGTGGCGCATGGCCGCGTCGAGGTCCTCCGGGCTCACACCGGTCTCGTCGAGCACGCGAACGCAGTCGTTCAAGAGGGGGATGAGCACCCGGTTGACGACGAAACCCGGCGTGTCGTGGCAACGGATCGGCTCCTTGCCGACGCGCTTCACGAACGCGTACGCGACCTCGAACGCGTCATCCGAGCAGAGCCGCGTACGCACGACCTCGACGAGCGGAAGCACGGGCGCCGGGTTGAAGAAGTGCATGCCGACGACGCGTTCGGGCCGCGTCGTCGCCGCCGCGATCTCGGTCACGGAAAGCGCGGACGTGTTCGTCGCGAGGATCGCCTCCGGCCGGAGGATCCGGTCGAGCTCGGCGATGAGGGCGCGCTTCGGCTCGATCTCCTCCACGATCGCTTCGATCACGAGGTCGCAGCGAGAGAGGTCGGCGAGCTCGGTCGTCGTTAAGAGCCGCGCGAGCGCAGCGTCCTTGTCCGCTCCGGACAAGCGGCCCTTCTCGACGCCGCGAGAGAGGAAGTGATCGATGTGCGCGCGGGCGCGCTCGCCGAGCTCCTCGGTCACCTCCCGCCCGACGACGGGGACGCCGGCCTGGATGCAGATCTGGGCAATCCCGGCCCCCATCGTGCCGAGCCCAACAACGCCGACAGTGCCGATCTCCATCCGGGCGATCCTACCGGCCTTCTTCAAGCCCGGACGCGGACGTCCCCCACCCTGGGTGGGGACCCACAAGCCCACCTGTTACCCGAGCGTAGCCAGGAACTGCGCGCGAATGTGAGCCTGGCTCGTGCCAACTCTGACGCATGTGTGACATTTTCGGTGCAGCCGGTCGGGGGTAAGGGCACCGCGGCCGCCGGCGCCTGGCGGCCACCGCGTGGTTCAATACCCGCATGGCCCTGACCGCGCGGGAACGGCGCCTCCTTGTCGACGGCGAGTGGATCGAGACCGGCCGGCGGCACGAAGTGCGCTCTCCTTACTCCGGCGAGGTCGTCGGGCGCGTCCCGCTCGCCGGGCGCGCCGAGACCGAGCGCGCCGTCGATGCTGCCGCGCGAGCGATGGCCTCACCGCTTGCGGCACACCGGCGCGCCGCCATCCTCCTCGACCGCGTCGCAGGGCTCCTCGAGGAGCGCCAGGACGAGGCCGCCCGGACCATCTCCGCCGAGGCCGGCAAGCCGATGAAGGCGGCACGCGTCGAGGCGCAGCGGGCGGTCTCGACCTACACGATGGCGGCCGTCGAGGCGCGCCGGCTCGCCGGGGACGTCATCCCGATGGACGCCTCGATCGCCGGCGCGGGGAAGCTCGCCTTCACCGTCCGCGTCCCCATCGGCGTCGTCGGCGCCATCTCCCCCTTCAACTTCCCGCTCAACCTCGTCGCGCACAAGATCGCGCCGGCGCTTGCCGCAGGCTGCGCCGTCGTCCTCAAGCCGGCGCGGCAGACGCCGCTCTCGGCGCTCTTCCTTGCCGAAGTCGAGACGGAGGCGGGCCTTCCGCCAGGGTGGCTCAACGTCCTCGTCGGCCCTGCGAACGAGATCGGCGACGTGCTCGTCGAGGACGACCGCGTCAGGCTGATCACGTTCACGGGCTCCTCGGAGGTCGGGTGGAGACTCAGGGAGCGCGCCGCGCGGAAGAAGGTCGCGCTCGAGCTCAGCAACTCGACACCGGTCATCGTCGCGGCCGACGCGGACCTCGACGAGGCGGCGGCGAAGCTCGCTGCCAACGCCTTCTCGTTTGCCGGCCAGAGCTGTATCTCGGTGCAGCGGATCTACGTCGAGCGAGCCGTGTACGACGATCTCCTCGACCGCTTCCTTCCCCGCGTCGACGCGCTGAAGATCGGCGACCCCTCCGAGGAGGACACCGACGTCGGCCCGGTCATCGACGAGGCTGCACGAGAGCGCATCCTCGCCTGGATCGAAGAGGCCAAAGCTGGGGGCGCCAGGGTACTCGCCGGTGGCGACGCGCCGGACGGGCTCATCCGCCCGACCGTCCTGGCCAACGTCTCGCCCGATATGAAGGTCTCGTGCAACGAGGTGTTCGGGCCGCTCTGCACGGTCACGGCTGTGGAATCGCTCGAGGAGGCCTTCCGCCTTGCGAACGCGACCGAGTACGGCCTTCAGGCAGGCATCTTCATCTCGGACATCCGCGCTGCGCTGGCCGCAGCCCAGGCGCTCGAGTTCGGCGGCATCACGATCAACGAGGCGCCGACGTTCCGCGCCGACCAGATGCCCTACGGCGGCGTCAAGGCGTCAGGCAATACGAGGGAAGGCCCGCACCATGCCGTGCGCGAGATGACCGAGGAGCGGCTCGTCGTCATCGCTTCCGGCTGAACCGGGCGGCTCCGCAAGCGCCGGGACTCGTCGGTTTCGTGCCGGACTTTGTAACAGCCCGACAACCCAGCTAAACTACGTCGGACACCGACGCTGATCGACGCTTAACGCGACGTTAACAGTTCTTTGCAGGGGTTTCATAGACATCTGGGAGAATCGATGGCTCACAGCCAGGAGCGGATCCTCGCCCGTATGTATCAGTACTCGCGCGCTATCTACCGGTCCATCAAGGACCTGATCGACCCGTACGCCGACTCGGAGAAGCAGCTCGAGTACCGTCGAGCCGTCCTCCCGTACTTCCGACGGGACGAGCCTCGTCGTTGAAAAGACCGTCGATGCCGCTTTCATTTCCTGCCCCATCATCTCCTGGGACGATTTGACGAACATCGTGTCGGCGAACCTGTACACTTTGCC